>CAZXJK010000130.1:0-7821 GCA_964640895.1 uncultured Methylomonas sp. | reverse complement strand
CCTAAGTGACCTTTATGTCGCTGGTGTGGTGGTTTGGGTGACTGAATGGCCGTGAGTGATAGTCAAAATAATAATATGCATATTTTGTCATATTTTTAATTTGGCATAAGCACTATATAATTTCGTTTTTTTAATTTTGGTGGATGCAATAAATGCTAACAAATAAAACAGCCAAAGCTTTGGCCTTAGGTACTTTAACTGCACTATTTAGTGTGACAGCTCAGGCTGATGATCAACAGCTACTGGATACTTTGTTTAAAAATGGCACTATTAATAAAGCTCAATACAAAGAGTTGAGTAAGAAAGAAGCGCCTGCACAAGCCGTGCCCGAGAAAAAGGCGGCAAGCAATAGTGATGCTGTTAAAGTTTCTGTTGGTGAAAAAGGTTTAAAAGTTGAATCGGCTGACAAGCAATTTAAGTTTCAATTTGGTGGTCGTTTGCAAGTAGAAGCAAATGGTGATGTGGGTGATAATGAATTAAGCAAAGGATCCACTGAAGGTGTTGAAGTGCGCCGTGCTCGATTATATATGAGAGGTGTTGTGTGGGGAGATTACAAGTATATTGTTGAGGCAGATTTTGCTGATAATGAGATTGCTATAAAAGATGCCTTTTTGACTTATAAAGGGTTTGAGTGGGTAGAAATCACTGTGGGTCATCAAAAGCAATCTATTAGCATGGAGTTGCAGGAAAGTTCAAATGATATTATGTTCACGGAACGTTCTACAGTAAATGTATTGACTGCACCGGTATTTGATCGAGCTATTGGCCTACATTTTAAATCGTCTGATAAGAACTGGTCTGCACAGCTCGGTTTTTATGGTGATAGCATGAAGCCAGAGAAAAATGGTCATATTGATGAAGGCTGGTCGGTCACTTCGCGCTTAACTTATGCGCCAATCAATACTAAAAGACAAGCTTTGCATTTGGGTGCATTTGGTGGTTATAAGGGGTTTAGTTCAGCAAATAGTAGGGTTAAATTTTCCTCTGAAACAACGCATATGTCAAATTTGAAGCTGACTAATGTTGCAGTTGATCATGTGAATGGCGTGGGTATTGCTGGTGTTGAGGCTGCTTTTATGCAGGGGCCTTTTTCTGTACAAAGTGAATATGCCCATGAATGGGTTACACGCAATAGTGGTGAGAAAGATTTAGACCTTAATGCGGTGTATGTGCAAGTTGGGTGGACATTAACGGGGGAGTCTCGTAGATATAAAGGTTCAGATGGTGAGTTTAAATACCTAAAGCCTAACCAAAATTTTAGTTGGAAAAATGGCACTTGGGGGGCATTTGAGTTAGCTGCTCGTTATGGATTGAGCGATATTGCTTACGGTAGCTATGTAGACGGTACTAAAGAGCAGGATATTACGGCTGCATTGAACTGGTATCTGAATAATAATGTACGCTTAATGGCAGATTATCGTTATGCGTTTGATCTTGCAGGTTCAAATATTACTAAGCTTGATGGCAGTGATCTTACTCATGGTATACATTCATTTACATTCCGTACTCAGTTTAAATTATAACGATTTAGATTTGGATTTGAATTCGAAAAGGCCGGCTTTGCCGGTTTTTTTGGGTCTGGGGAGGATTAAACTGAAGGCGGTTATGGTTGTTTGTTGATTTTAGGTAATCAGATAAAGATAAATGAGAATTTTGTTATGCGCTTTAATCAGGCTATGGGATAATGAGCGGTTTTTGATGCGTGCAATAAGAGCATGATTTTAAGGCTGGTAAGTAGACTATGGATGACAATAAAAAGAAGGCATTAAGCGCTGCCTTAATGCAAATTGAAAAACAATTTGGTAAAGGTGCGATCATGCGCATGGGCGATGATACTGCATCGCGTGATATACAAACAGTTTCTACCGGCTCTTTAACTTTGGATATTGCACTGGGCTGTGGTGGCTTGCCGCGTGGGCGCGTGATTGAAATATATGGGCCTGAGTCTTCCGGTAAAACGACTATGACTTTATCAACGATTGCGCAGGTACAAAAGCTAGGGGGGACGGCTGCTTTTATTGATGCTGAGCATGCATTGGATCTGTCATATGCTGAAAAAATCGGTGTTAATGTTGATGATCTATTAGTTTCACAGCCAGATACAGGTGAGCAGGCCTTAGAAATTGTCGATATGTTAGTGCGCTCTAGTGCTGTTGATATTGTAGTGATTGATTCGGTTGCAGCCTTGACTCCAAAAGCAGAGATTGAAGGTGATATGGGGGATTCTCATATGGGCTTGCAGGCTCGTTTGATGTCGCAAGCCTTGCGTAAATTAACCGCTAATATTAAACGTTCTAATACGATGGTGATTTTCATTAACCAGATTCGTATGAAAATTGGCGTGATGTTTGGTAGTCCTGAAACCACAACGGGTGGAAATGCCTTAAAATTCTATGCTTCAGTACGCTTGGATATTCGCCGTATTGGTGCGATTAAAAAAGGCGATGAAATTATTGGTAATGAAACGCGCGTAAAAGTGGTTAAAAATAAAGTTGCGCCACCTTTTAAGCAAGCTGAATTTGAGATTCTTTATGGAGAGGGTGTCTCATTCTTGGGTGAGTTGATTGATTTAGGAGTGAAGTACGGTTTTGTTAATAAGGCGGGATCTTGGTATAGCTATGGTAAAGATAAAATTGGCCAAGGCAAAGATAATGTGCGTGCTTATTTAAAAGAGAACCCAAAGGTTGTGACAGAGCTAGAGGCGAATATTCGTGCTGAAGTGTTTGGTAAAAAAGAAACGTCAGATGCTCAAATTGTTAAATCAGATGATGCTGATGGGTTGGTTTAGTTGTAGACATAAATGTCTGAGCATAGTGCAGCAGTAGAAAACTATAAAGCAATAAAAGATGCCTGTTTACAATATTTAATACGCCGCGAACACAGCGAGCAGGAGTTACTGCAAAAAGTATCTGCCAAAGGGTTTGTTAGACAAGATATTCAAGTAGTACTAGATGAGTTAATGGAACACGGTCTGCAAAGTGATGCGCGCTTTGCAGAAAGTTATGCTCGCAGTCGAGTGCATAGAGGCATTGGTCCGTTGCGGATTAAAGCTGAATTGCAGCAAAGAGGTGCGGGCGATTGTTATTTTGAGATGGCTGTTGTCGATATTATTGGCAGTTGGCAAGCATTGCTAGAGCAGGTTTATAGCAAAAAATATAGCCTAGAAGTAGGGCTGGATTACAAGGAAAAACTGAAACGTAGTCGTTTTTTGCAACAACGAGGTTTTTCTACTGATATGATTCGACGTTTGTTTGTAGACTTGCCTTCGAGCTAGATGCATAACCCCAAAAATTTAAAATACTCTTAAATATTTTAAGAGTCAGTAACTTAGAAAACGTTAATAACCCCCCATGAAATTATGAAAAACCTGACCAGTGCAGAATTGCGTACTGCTTTTTTGAAATTCTTTGCAGATCAAGGCCACTCTATTCAGCCTTCTAGTTCTTTAGTGCCAGGAAATGATCCTACCTTGTTATTTACCAATGCTGGGATGGTGCAATTTAAAGATACCTTTTTAGGGCGAGAGGCGCGTAATTATACACGAGCGACTACCAGTCAACGTTGTGTGCGTGCAGGTGGTAAGCATAATGATTTGGAAAATGTGGGCTATACCGCAAGACACCATACATTTTTTGAAATGTTGGGTAATTTCAGTTTTGGTGATTATTTCAAACAAGAAGCCATTCATTTTGCTTGGGATTTTTTAACCAAAGAGCTGGGGATTCCTGCGGAAAAACTGTGGGTTACCGTTTTTGATGAAGATTCGGAAGCCGAGAAAATTTGGCTGGAAGATGTCAAAATTGATGCGACTCGTTTTTCCAGAATTGGTGCCAAAGATAATTTTTGGTCGATGGGTGATATTGGTCCTTGTGGTCCCTGTACTGAAATTTTTTATGATCATGGTGAAGATATTGCAGGTGGTCCGCCAGGTACGCCAGAAGAAGATGGTGATCGCTATATCGAAATCTGGAATTTGGTATTTATGCAATATGATCGTGATTCTGAAGGTCATTTAACGCCATTGCCTAAACCTTCAGTGGATACTGGTATGGGCTTGGAGCGTATCGCTGCAGTTCTGCAAGGCGTGCATAACAATTACGAAATTGATTTATTTCAAAGGCTGTTAACAACGGCTGCTGATTTGGCAGGTATTAAAGATTTAACTGAAAGCTCCTTAAGAGTGATTGCTGACCATATACGTTCTTGTGCATTTATGGTAGTTGATGATGTGATGCCTTCCAATGAAGGGCGAGGTTATGTATTAAGGCGCATTATTCGCCGTGCGATTCGGCATGGCTATCGTTTAGGTATTCGTGAAGTTTTCTTCTATCAATTAGTAGCGCCTTTAGTGGCAGAAATGGGCGAAGCCTATCCTGAATTAACGGTTGCGCAAGCGCAAGTTGAGCGTATTTTAAAGTTAGAAGAAGAGCGCTTTGCTGAAACCTTAGAGCAGGGCATGAAGATCCTAGAGTCTTGTGTGGAAAAAATGCAAGGTACTGTAATTCCAGGTGATGTGGTTTTTCAGCTTTATGATACTTATGGTTTTCCTGTGGATCTAACGGCAGATTATGCGCGTGAAAAACACTTAACGGTTGATCATGCTGGCTTTGATATTGCGATGACGGCACAGCGTGAACGTGCGCGTGCCGCCAAAAGTTTTGGTACTGATTATAATCAAACTATCAAGCTGGATGCACAAACTAAATTTACTGGTTATCAGCAAATAAGCGAGCAAAGTAAGGTCATCGGTTTGTTTCAAAAAAGCGAAGCGGTTGATGTTTTATCTACAGGAGCAGAAGGCGTTGTGGTATTAGATAGTACGCCATTTTATGCTGAGTCAGGCGGGCAAGTTGGTGATTGTGGTTTGATTACCGTTGAAGGTGGTGTCTTTGAGGTAAGTGATACTCAAAAGCAAGGTAGCACACTGTTTTTGCATTACGGTAAAGTTATTTCAGGTAAGCTAAGTAGTGACGTGGCATGTACTGCGGAGGTTGAATCAGGCAGTCGTTTGGCGATTATTGCAAACCATTCGGCAACACATTTATTACACGCTGCATTGCGTCAAGTATTAGGTGAGCATGTTACCCAGAAAGGTTCATTAGTGAATGCAGAGCGTTTGCGTTTTGACTTTGCGCATTTTGAGCCGATGACAGCAGAAGAAATAAAAATTATCGAGCGTATGGTGAATCAGCAAATTCGTCATAATGCAGCAGTGACTGCTGATATTATGTCTAAGGATGCTGCGGTTGATGCAGGCGCGATGGCGCTGTTTGGTGAAAAATACGGCGATGAAGTGAGAGTATTAAGAATAGGTGAATTTTCCACTGAATTATGTGGTGGCGTGCATGTGCAGCGTGCAGGTGATATCGGCTTATTTAAAATTGTGAGTGAGACAGGGGTCGCTTCAGGTGTGCGTCGTGTTGAGGCCATTACGGGTGAAGTATCGATGCAATGGCTGGAAGCACGCGAAAAATCAATGGCAATGATTGCCAATGTCGTTAAGGCTGCACCAGAAGTGGCTGCTGAAAAAGTACAGCACTTGTTTGATAAAAGTAAAACCCTAGAGAAAGAATTACAGCGCTTGCAATCAAAATTAGCAAGTTCTGCGGGTGGTGAATTGGCAAGCCAAGCAATTGATATAAATGGCATTAAAGTGCTGGCCGTTAAACTGGAAGGTGTTGAGCCTAAAGCTATGGGCGAAGTGCTGGACCAATTAAAAGATAAGCTGGGTAGTGCCGCGATTGTCTTGGCAGCAGTAAATGCTGGCAAGGTAACTTTGATTGCTGGCGTTACCAAGGCGCAAACCAAGTTAATAAAAGCAGGGGATTTGGTTAATGTTGTTGCGACTCAGGTAGGTGGTAAAGGTGGTGGTCGGCCAGATATGGCAAGAGCAGGTGGCTCCGAACCAGAAAAATTAGAACAAGCGTTAAAACTAGTGCCTGATTGGGTGCGTGAACAGGTGGGTGCTTAAATAATGGCGGTTTATGTATACAAGTTTGGTGGCACGTCAGTTGGAACGGTCGAACGAATTAAAGCTGTTGCGGAAAAAGTAAAAAAAGTACACGATCAAGGCGATCAATTGGTTGTGGTGGTTTCGGCGATGAGTGGTGAAACCAATCGCTTGACGGCGTTGGCGGCAGAGATACAAACTACTCCAGTTGCCAGAGAGATGGACGTATTGCTCTCAACGGGTGAACAAGTGACCACCGCTTTATTAAGCATGGCACTCAATGAGATAGGATGTCCCGCATGTTCGTATACGGGGGGGCAGGTACGTATAGAAACCGATAGCACGCATACCAAGGCCAGAATTAAAAGTATTGATGATAAAAAAATATACGCGGATCTGAATGCGGGTCGAGTCGTTGTGGTGGCGGGCTTTCAGGGAGTTGATGAGCATGGCAATATTACGACCTTAGGGCGAGGTGGCTCTGATACGACTGCAGTTGCACTGGCAGCGGCTTTAAAAGCGGATGAATGTCATATTTATACAGATGTGGATGGTGTGTATACTACCGATCCGCGTGTTGAGCCCAAGGCTCGTCGTTTGGATAAAATCACCTTTGAAGAAATGCTGGAAATGGCCAGCTTGGGTTCAAAAATATTACAAATTAGATCAGTTGAATTTGCCGGCAAATATAATGTTGCCTTGCGCGTTTTATCATCATTTTCAGAAGGGCGTGGTACGCTCATTACTTACGAGGAATCAGCTGTGGAGCAAGCGTTAATTTCAGGAATTGCATTTAATCGGGATGAAGCAAAGTTAACTATTACAGGTGTACCTGATATACCTGGAGCGGCTTCTAAAATTTTAGGGCCAGTTGCGGATGCCAATATCGAAATTGATATGATCATTCAAAACGTTGCTGATGATGCAACGACTGACTTTACTTTTACAGTGCATAGAAATGATTTTTCCAAAGCAAAAGAGATATTGACAAAAATTTGTAATGACTTAAGTGCTAAAAAAGTGACTGCAGATGATAGTATTGTTAAGGTGTCCATCGTTGGTGTAGGAATGCGTTCGCATGCGGGAATTGCCAGCAAAATGTTTGCTGTACTTGCTGATGAAGCAATTAATATTCAAATGATTTCTACTTCTGAAATTAAAATTTCCGTGGTGGTTGCCGAAAAATACTTAGAACTGGCTGTTAGGGCATTGCATGCGGCATTTGAATTAGATCAAGAGCCTAAAGGTGCTTAATTTAGTTTTTTACAATAATGTGTAAATTATTATTTTATTTTTTAAAAATTCCTGCTATAATATTTTGCTCAGTCAAGCTAGGTAGTAAGGCTCTTATGATGAACAGGGAGACATAATAGATGCTTATATTAACGCGTCGAGTAGGGGAAACTCTGATGATAGGTGATGATGTAACCGTCACTGTTCTGGGTGTTAAAGGTAACCAAGTTCGTATTGGTATTAATGCACCAAAAGATGTATCTGTGCACCGAGAAGAAATTTACGAAAGAATTCGTAACGAACAAGCTGCAAATTCTGTTGCATCTGTAGCAAGTGAAGATACACCTGCAGCAAGTGAAGATGAAACTTCTGGATCTGCTGGCCTTATGGGGGCAGATAAAGAGTAATTTAATATTGGAGAGGTGGCCGAGTGGCCGAAGGCGCTCCCCTGCTAAGGGAGTATGGGCTTTATCTCCCATCGAGGGTTCGAATCCCTCCCTCTTCGCCATATTAAAAAGGTTGATAAAATGTAATTATTTTATTGACAAGGAAATGAAAAACAAGGATAATGAAAAATATAAACAAAGCGCCCGTAGCTCAGCTGGATAGAGTACTCGGCTACGAACCGAGCGGTCGGG
>CAZXJK010000129.1:0-7827 GCA_964640895.1 uncultured Methylomonas sp. | reverse complement strand
TCTGACCATCTTTCGCTTATTTAACCCCTTATCAATTTGGCGAAGGTATTGAAGAGTTGTTAAGTTATTGTCTCGTAGGTTGGATGAGATTTTTTATTGCGAAGCATTAAAAAACGAAATCCGACATGTTGGGGATAAGCTAAAATGTTGGTTTTTGTTATTCAATACCTTCGCCAATTTTGATTTAAGCTCAAAATAGCTTTTTTCGCTCTATGTGAATCAGTCACTTACAGACTGAAGAACTTGCCAAAATGGGGCGATTTTCATTTTGGCGAAGGTATTGGTTATTAGTACTTAATATTTAATAAGTTCATCCTACTAAGATGTAGTGAATTATATTATTTGTATATATTTGTTTAAACGTATATACGTTCAGAAGGAATTATGACAATTAGAATAGGCATTAATGGTTTTGGGCGCATGGGGCGTTTAGCTTTACGAGCAGCGTGGGATTGGCCTGAATTGGATATTGTGCATATCAATGAGGCTGCGGGTAATGCTGAAACGGCGGCACATTTACTTAACTTTGATTCCGTGCATGGACGCTGGGAGTATCTGGCTGATTTTGATAAGCATGGCTTACTTATTAATAATAAAGCGGTTAGCTATAGCCAAAATACTGAAATTGCAGCTACTGATTGGGCGGCGGTTGGGATAGATATTGTTATCGAATGTACGGGCAAGTTTAAGTCTAAGCAAAGTTTAGCGCCTTATTTTCAACAAGGTGTCAAAAAAGTGGTGGTTTCAGCCCCGATTAAAGACGGTACTTTGAATATTATTATGGGTGTAAATGAACACCTTTATGACCCTAAATGTCATGATATTGTGACTGCAGCATCATGTACGACAAATTGTATTGCGCCTATCGTCAAAGTGATTCACGCTAGTTTTGGTATTAAGCACGGCTGTATTACAACCATGCACGATATTACCAATACACAAAGCATATTAGATGAATTTCATTCAGATTTACGCCGAGCGCGTGCGAGTGGTTTATCATTAATTCCGACTACCACGGGATCCGCAACCGCTATTACAGAAATTTTTCCTGAACTGACAGGTAAATTAAATGGTATTGCGGTGCGGGTACCGTTAGCTAATGCTTCATTAACAGATTGTGTTTTTGAGCTAGAGCGGTCAGTCAGTGTGACAGAGGTAAATGCTGCACTACAAACAGCAGCGATGGGGGAGTTACAAGGTATTCTGGGCTATGAGAGCAAACCCTTAGTATCGGCAGATTATACGAATGATACTCACTCCAGTACTGTAGATGCATTATCGACTATGGTGATTAATGGGACACAAGTGAAGATATTGGCTTGGTATGATAATGAAATAGGCTATGTGTATCGTATGATGGAATTAACCAAAAAATTGGCGAGTCAATTGTAAATGGTATGGATGGAATAGGATAAATCAATGCATTCACCTTTACAGCAATATTTGGTAGTAACAGGGAGTTATTGGGCTTTTACCTTAACTGATGGCGCATTGCGTATGTTGGTTATTCTGTATTTTCATCAGCTAGGTTATAGCCCGTTGGAAGTCGCCAGCTTATTTCTTTTGTATGAATTTTGTGGAGTAATAACCAATCTAGTGGGGGGGTGGTTTGCCACGCATATGGGTGTTAATAGTACTATGCATATTGGCATGCTATTACAAATTATTGCTTTATCGATGTTATTGATTGACCCTAATCAGCTTAGTGTTATCTATGTGATGTTTGCCCAAGCTATCTCAGGTATTGCTAAAGATTTGAATAAAATGAGTGCCAAGAGTAGTATTAAATTATTACTACCCAAAGAGGCGCATGGCAAACTATTTAAATGGGTATCCTTATTAACTGGCTCTAAAAATACGCTTAAGGGTGTGGGGTTTTTTCTGGGCGCATTACTGTTAACAACGTTTGGCTTTCGTGGTGCGATTGCCAGTATGGTTTTGTGTCTGCTGCTGATTTTATTAGTGAGCTATCTGTTATTACAGAAAGACTTGGGCAAAACCAAATATAAGCCGAAATTCACTGAGATTTTTTCCAAAAGTTCAGCGGTTAACTATTTATCAGCGGCGCGGTTTTTCTTGTTTGGCTCCAGAGATGTATGGTTTGTGATCGCCTTGCCAGTATTTTTGCAAGAGCAACTATTATGGGAACCTACTCAAGTAGGAACCTTACTTGCGTTATGGGTCATTGGTTACGGCGTTGTACAGTCTGTTGCACCGATAATCACCAGAATGCGCAAGGAAGCAGTTCCTGATGGTGATACCGCTATGTTTTGGGCATTGTTATTAGCTGTCATGCCGATTGCTATTGTTGCCATGCTATTGCAAAAACAATGGCTCGTTGAATGGGTTTTAATTATCGGTTTAATCGGCTTTGGCTTTGTGTTTGCTATCAATTCAGCCGTGCATTCTTATTTGATTATCGCCTATGCCAAGGATGAAGGCGTATCGTTAGATATCGGCTTCTATTATATGGCAAATGCTTTAGGGCGTTTAGTAGGGACGATATTATCAGGCTGGCTTTATCAGGCATCAGGCCTAATAGCCTGTTTAATGCTGTCATTTGTCTTTATTGTTGTGACCAGTTTGCTTTCGATGATGCTACCTAACTCGTATGAAGAGTGTGGAACGTAGCTTGGAATAGCATTTCAAGCTTAAGGTGGGATAGTCTTAAATTCTATAACCGTAACTGAGAGTAGGCTGTGAAAATATGCAAAGATACCATCAAGGGATGATATCTTTGGGCTACGCACTTAAGACGGGACTGTGGAAATTCAATCCCTTATGCAGGAGTGCAATCGCTTTAGCTATTGCTGTTTCGGAAATAGCTAAAGCGATTTTACTCCTGTCGTATGTCCCGTCTTAAGTTGGTAGCCCATTTTTTTGTTGCTTGTGCTGGAAAACACTAAAGCTATTCCAGCCTACAGTTTACGCTTTCATCCCAATATTAATGCTGTTACGGTTGGCGAATAACATTCTGTAGAATCGACCAGCGCGGTGTTTTTTTAATGGCACCTTTCCCTTCAATCCAATAGTCGTATAAATTAGCAATATTGCCTGTGGATTTCTGAATATCTATCCAGCTATTTAACATGGCTTGTAGTGCTAGGTTGTTTTTTTGCACTGCATAGCCAACCGGGAAGCGATGTATTTTGTTACGATCAAAACTAACGGAATAACTTGGATGCAACATCACCAAAGTCATGCCTTCTTCAATGCTGGTGATATAGCCATCAAACAAATCTTGCTGCTTAAAAAATATTTCTGGATTGTTAATTTTTGTAGTTTTAATATTAGGAAAATAATGTTTTATATAATCTAGCCGTGGGTAATGATCCATTGTGGCTAGTTTAAGGTGCGTGTCAGCATTGAATTTGGAATAATCGGAAAACTCTTTTTTACGGTAATCTTTAACAATTAGTGCCGTAGTTAAATGCAGGGTAGGTTGCGTGTAGAGCACAGAGGCCAGATATTCATTGCTGATGCGCACCCCCGAAATAACAATATCTAGTTGAAAATTATCCAGAGCCTGATACATATGCCTAGGGCGAGAAAAGGGGATAAACTCTAGTTTAACCCCTAAAGATGATGATAAATTATTCATCATTTCTACATCAAACCCCACTAACTTGTGTTGAGTATTATAGAAGCTAAAAGGCACCCGTGATGGGTTGAAGCCGATGCGCAAAGTGCCACGCTTAACAATTGCTTCTGGTGAGGAAGTGTTAATGCTGGTTTGCTTAATATTGGTTAAGGTATAAGAAATATTTTGTGGAGCATCCCAGTCTACTTGCATCTGCTTGAGTTTTGCACTGGTGTCTTGATCAGCTTGGTAAAAATGGTTAAAAAATGCTTGGGTAGCAAAGGTAGCACCCACAATAACAATTAGGCAGGAGCTAAGAAAAATAGCTATTTTTCTTAGCTTGATCTCAACTAAACCTGTTAGATAAGCGCTAGTGGATAAGGTAAAGACGAGTAAGAATACTGCTGCGGTCAAGGTAGAAAAACGTTTGGTAAGTACATCACCTGACAAATAAAGTTGGTAGAGGTCGCTAGGCAGGTGTAAATAATCTAATAAAAATGGAATACTAATATGCACACTGGCAAATAAGCTGAACAATCCATTAATGGCCAGTAAAGCACGCTGTAATATAGTTAACTCAGTGTTGGTAAACCAAGCAGCAAATAAAATAAAGCTAAAGGCTAATAATTTGCCAAGAGCAGGGAAGTTAAAGGCAATCGGAATAATAATTTCATTATATCGATCACTGTTTTTAGTGCGTAGCTTATGTTTAGCAAAAATATCATTGCAAGCATCGGTCATCACTGGAATTAAAATAAACAGGTTTCCTGAAGCAAAAGCAGTGACTAGGATATTACGACAACCATGAGTAATATCGCTGTATTTAAATGGCGTAATCGCACTGATAAAAAATGGCATGACCCAAAATGATAAAACCAGAGCGGTAATAATATAAACGGTGAAATAGATTTCCAGTTTTTCAAAATCATCAGGTTGAATGGTGCCGGCAGAGGCCGCCGAGATGGCAAAAATACCGATAGGTAAATAAGCAACAATGCTTTTGGTGATCTTATTCAGTGCCTCTAGCAGAATTAAGGCAGGGTTTAAAAATTGTTCTTTATTTTTTATATTAACCAGCGCAATACCCAGAAACAAGCTAAAGACAACAATCGCAGGAATGGTGTTATTTGCGAGTGATTTAAACGGGTTGGAAGGGATATATAAGTCGTAATAATTAATGGCGGGCACTGCAGCAATTTGGGTAGAACTAAAAAAATCTTTACTATCCCAAAGTGGAAAAGCGAGTGCTATGGTAAATATGGTAAGTAAACCCAAGCCCCACAATGCGAGTAGGATAATAATAAATTTTTTGGCAATTTCTTTCGATTGGTCATAGCTTAGTGAGCCTAAGCCAGTGACTAAAGATAAGACGATATAAGGGATAATGGAAACTTGCAATAACTTGATAAAAGCCATGCCCACCATATGCAACCATGCAACTTTCTCACCGAAAAAGAGGCCAGTAAAGATGCCTAAGCAGAGTGCAATGAGTACTTGGGTCGAGAAAGATAGTTTGATGAGTTTTGTCATTCTGGTGTAGTTAGGAATGAGAATTCAATAATACCCGAGTCTGACTTGCCCTTTGATTGCACAGTCGCGCCAGAAAAACAGTTGCGTAGCCTGCTATACGCCTGTATTTCTAACACGACTGTGCAGCCAAAATCCTGCGTCATACTTTCGGGTATTATTAAATCCTCATTCCTTAGTGAGGTTTTGGTTTATGTTTATGTTTTTTGCTATTTTAGAATGTAAGGCTTTGGACATCCCTATTTGTTTATTGTTTCAAGAGATGCTAGTTTAAAACTATGCACTTTCAGTTATATTGAATTCTCATTTAGTTAACGGTTATTACAAAAAGCCGCGGTGATGTCGCTGTTTCTTGTAAGCTGCGAATAATGGTAATGGCATAAGCTTGGCTATCCAATTGTTGGTACCAGTTTATGACTGCGGACATTTCAGACTTGCCTCCGATATGACCAGGATAGGCGAGTATGCTAATAATGCCATTCTGGTCGAGTAGGCTGAGGCTTTGGTTAAGTGCGGCTAAGGTACTATTTTGTTGGGTGATAATACCGCTGTCTCCGCGAGGCAAATATCCTAGATTGAACATAATGACCTCCGCTTTTTCATCCGCTGTTATATATTGTGCCATGTGCTCATGGCTCTTATGAATCAAATTGACCTCAGGGCCAGTTTCATCATTGAAACCATTTTTGTGTAAGCGTAGTTTTGTAGTAGTGAGTGCATCTTCTTGTATGTCAAAAGCATAAACTTTACGACTGTGTCTCGCTAAAAACAAGGTGTCATGACCATTACCCATGGTTGCATCAATACTGATACAATTTTGGGGTAGATAGTCTTGTATAGTTTTATGAGCTTCTGTGACTAAAGAGTGTAAGGTAAAACGAGTGCTTAGCATTTTTCGGTGGGGATTAGAATAGTACTGTGGGCATCTTGATCTGTATTGAGCTCAGGATAGTCCAGAGTATAATGTAAACCTCTACTTTCTTTACGTTTTAGAGCGCTTTGAATGATTAAGTCAGCAACAATCACTAGATTACGTAATTCTAATAAATCACTACTAATTCGGTAATGATGGTAGTAGTCGGCAATTTCATCTTTTAATAATTTTAGCCGGTGTTCTGCACGCTTTAAGCGCTGTGTTGTGCGTACAATTCCGACATAGTCCCACATAAAACGGCGTAATTCATCCCAGTTATGTGCGATGACGACCTCCTCTTCAGAGTCAATGACTTGTGATTCATCCCAGTCAGGAATATTGAGAAAAGACTGTTGGGTGTTATCTTTTAAAATGGATTCACTGGCACGGTCGGCAAAGACCAAGCACTCTAATAATGAGTTGCTTGCCATGCGGTTGGCTCCGTGCAAGCCGGTATAGGCAACTTCACCAATTGCATATAAGCCGGTTATATCCGTTTTTGCGTAGTGGTCGGTCATGACCCCGCCGCATGTATAATGAGCTGCAGGCACAACTGGGATTGGGCTTTTGGTGATGTCGATATTTAGGTTAAGGCACTGTTGGTAAATGGAGGGAAAGTGAGTTTTAATAAATTTATCTGATTTATGGCTAATATCTAAATAGACACAATCAATACCATGTTTTTTAATTTCATGATCAATAGCACGAGCCACAATATCACGGGGTGCAAGTTCGGCACGAGTGTCATATTGCTGCATAAAAGTAGAACCATCAGGTAATATGAGCTTACCGCCTTCACCACGTACTGCTTCACTAATGAGAAAAGAGTGCCCCTCAGGGTGGAATAAGCAGGTAGGGTGGAATTGCATGAACTCCATGTTAGCAACGCGACAGCCAGCACGCCACGCTAAAGCGATGCCATCGCCAGTAGATATTTGTGGGTTAGTTGTATAGAGGTAGACTTTATTGGCACCTCCAGTTGCAAGTGTCACGGTATTTGCAGTAATGGTTTTAACTAAATTATTTGTAGTGTCGAGTACATAGGCTCCGACTACACGTTGTTCGGCATAGCCCAGTTTATGGGTTGTAATCAAATCAATCGCATTATGGTGCTCTAATAAGGTGATGTTAGGGTGTCGTTCGGCTTGCTCTATTAAAGAGAGAGACAGTGCTTTACCCGTTGCATCAGCATTATGCACAATGCGTCGCTCAGAATGGCCACCTTCTTGGTTCAGGTGTAACTCGGATTCACCTTCTTTATTATGCCTTTCAGTAAAGGCCATTCCTTGTTCACGCAGG
Source organism: uncultured Methylomonas sp. (assembly GCA_964640895.1). Classification (GTDB taxonomy): domain Bacteria; phylum Pseudomonadota; class Gammaproteobacteria; order Methylococcales; family Methylomonadaceae; genus Methyloprofundus. The sequence goes on along the minus strand of CAZXJK010000129.1, from coordinate 508 downwards.
AAATCGATGCTTTTTTTACCATATTCAACGGTTAGCCTGACAATTTCGGGGTCACATAAGCCTGCTCCAGAAATTAAAGTGTCTTTAATATGCGATTCAATTGAGGCTGCACGCGCATCTAATACTGCCGATATTCCACCTTGTGCATAGAAAGTACTGCCTTCAGTTAGAGCGAATTTAGATAAAACGCATACATGATAGTGGTCAGCTAATTTAAGTGCCAGACTGAGTCCAGCACCACCACTACCAATAATAAGAGTATCGTAATTTGATTGTTTAGGCATAACTTGCAGAGCGGTGTTAGGTAAAGAGTTGCAAAGTCAGGTATCATTGCCAGCTGTGCAGTAATAATTTTAGAAAGGTAGTATAAATCAGTTTTTATAATGCCTGATATTTTATTTAATTATATTTCTTAAATATAGTGACATAAGGGAGATGGAAAAAAATAATCATTCAATCTTGTTGGTCTTTTTGTCCGTCTTTAGCGGTGTCGTAACAGTTACGTAGC
>CAZXJK010000128.1:0-7841 GCA_964640895.1 uncultured Methylomonas sp. | reverse complement strand
CGGGCGCGTAGCAAGCTACGTAACTGTTACGACACCGCTAAAGACGGACAAAAATACCAACAAGATTGGATGATTATTTTTTTCCATCTCCCTTAGTTAAGCACATAATTTTTATTGCTAATACTAATGATAATGATTTCTATTTACAATTATATATTATCATTCCACTTCTACGCTGGCAATTACTTTATGAGTCATATGATTTTTACTGAAAAATCGCTACTACTCAGCCACATTTAGCGGAGACAAAACAAGGACTAGAGTTTAAACAGGGTGCGGTAAAATTAGCCATTAAAAATGGCTATACGCGACCGCTGAAAATCAGGAAAACGGAGCCTAAGGAACGTGCATGGAATAACATCCCGAAGTTATAACGCAGGATTTTTGTATTAGATGGGATGAACTCATGAGGCGCTTAGTTATTCTACGCAACGAATGAGATCATCCCAGCTGATGCAAAAAGACTCGTTAGAAATTGGGAGGTTGTTTCCTGCACGCTCCTAAGTGAAGTGATGATTTTTAGTTCGTGGTAGGCGGCGAGGTAGCCGCCAAAATTAAGTTAAAAAGGAAGGGAGGCAAGAATTGCACTTCGAATAGCCGTCAAGCCGTGTGCGTGGAGCAGGGCTTTGTACGTAGTTGAGGCGGACGCGTGGCGAATCATTTTTGTGACATCGAGCCCCAAAACATTTCATGAGGCAACGCGGTTAGCACGCCTATCATTTCTGTCCTTGTGCAGCCTGCGCTGCACTCATTGACTGAATGGAGCTGTTAGCTTATGGACTACAAATCAAACTCTATCCCCGTATACCACATTCTAGGTGTGCCTGGACGCGGCCCATGTGGCTGCCGAGTCGCAAGGTAATCGGCTCCAAACAGGTTATGCACACCTGCAAAAAGTTTTACCCCTGTCCTGACATTATAATGCGCTTCCAGATCAACAATCGTGTAGGCATCCGTTTTACCAAAACGCGCATCAGGCTTGCCTTTTCCATTAAGTTCCTGCTCAACATTATTGGCACTGGTGAATGTTTCACTGACATAGCTGACACTTAGCCCCGTTCCCCAATTGGAAAACTCCAGTGAAGTCCCTGTGCTGAACTGGACTTCTGGTATATAGGGTACAAAATTCCCTTTTTCTCCATAGCTAAAAATTGAAGATGCATTTGTAGACTGGGCAGCACTTTGCTGCTTCGCATTGGTATAAGTAAATGCCATATAATAAGGGTTGCTGAACGACCAATTATTGGCGAGTCCTAGATCAAAGTGTCCAGATAACTCAATACCACCAGAACCGACCGTCCCGAAATTATCATTAACCCCCGAACCAGTACCACCAATATTATTGACGACGATAAGGTCTTCAAATTGGGTATAGAAACCAACGATTTCTGCGACATAGACGTTATCACTGCTAGCAAAACGCGTTCCAATTTCATAAGCAACACTGGTTTCTTCTTGCAGTCCTTTTATCGCTCCACCTGGAGAAGGTGGTGAAAACCCTACATGTATCCCTCCAAATGCCTGCCATTCATCGGTAAAGTTATACCCTCCACCCAGTCCTCCACCAAACATATTTAGAGATGTTTCACCCGAAGTTCCTTTTTTAAAGTCACGCCGCTGCATTTTAACGTATTCATAACGAAAACCCGGTGTAATCCACCCGTCTCCAATATTGATCCTGTCTTCTATAAATAGTGCCACTGCTTTGGCTTCATCTTCACGGTTAGCTTGCGATCCGGGAACACCGTATGCTATATCAGTAATGGCACCATTACTGTCCTGCGAATAAATGTCTTGCTGCTGGAAACGCGCTTCCTGATCATTATGGTAACGCAACCCTACGGTAAGCTCATGGCTTAAATTTGCAGTATCAAATCGTAACGCACCTTCTGTTTGTATGCCCCAGGCAAAATATTTTCGGTTATTGTTACGCACCCTCAATCCACAATCAAACTGACCTTTTAGACAATCAAGTCCATCACCAGGATAAACCCCGCCAGAAGCACCTGCCAAGGCGGATGACAGACTTAAACTACCTGAACCGCCTCCGATATTACGAATGTCATTTAGTTTATACCAACTCCGCTTAAACTGATTATAGTAAGCCGTCGTTGTCAGGTCAAAGTTATCCGTGGGTGAGATAATATGCCGCAGATAGGTGCGATGCTGTTCCTGATCAATATTATCGTATCGTGAGCTAGAATAACGCCGATAAGGATCAGATTTAAGATCTTCCGCGCTTAAACCCAGATAACTAGTATCAGACTCCCTATCTGTATAACCATATTTGAACTCAATCCGCTGATACATGTCAGTCAATGGCTCCCAAGACATCTTGATCATCGGCTCTATGTTGCTGAAGCCTGTTTCATCAGTATTATTGAACCCTGGTGCGGCATCAATCGTCTGAAATCCATCGGCACCGCGAACATAGCCTTCGAACACATAACCAAAATTACCATATTTAGTTTCTTGCGTATTGCCATAAATGGCATGAATACGCCAGTCATTATAGGAACCATATTGCGCACGAAGATAGATTCGCTCATCCTCTGGTATCTGTGTAGATAAATAATTAATCGCTCCACCAGTTGTTTGTGGTCCATACCTGATCTGGCTAGACCCTTTCATTATTTCCAGCCCACTCATACGCCCTATCGTAGGTGAATAATAGGCAGCAGGCGATGCATACGGTGCAGGCGCAGCAAGAATACTATCTTCCATTATTGTCACTTTAGCACTTCGAGTAGTATCTACACCACGTAGGCTAATATTTGGAAATAGGCCATAGCCATCTTCTGTACGAATATAGACTCCTGGTACTTTTCTGAGTACTTGGTTAATATTATCGTAAGAAAACTCTTTCAGAGATTCAAAATCAATGTACTGTGCAGACCCAGGAGTACTAAAAACCTCAGAGGGAGCACCTAATATACTCATGTGTGCTAATTTTTTCGGACTAGCAGCCTCTTCTGCATGCGCTATACCTGTGTGCGCCGCCAGAAGTATTACAAGTGGGGGAGTGGTGCGCAAAATGCGCGTTAAATTATAAAATTGCATATTTTCCTCAAAAAATAGATATCAATAATTAATGGTAATCATTCTTATTTGCATTGTCAAGAGCGATTACGATCTGCTTGCTTTCTGATGCGTACAAATATAGCTTGCAGATAAATAAATGCTATTTTCTCAGAAATCAACCCGCACCATGTGGGTTGGTGCAATACATATTGAGTTTTGCCCACTGGCTACTCGGATTGGTCATTGTCTTTACTCATAAAACTATCTTTGTGCTGGCAGGTGACCTCGCAGAACTCATCAGAAAAATTCGCCCGCTAGAAATCCATGGCCATGACTGCAAGCAGTATAAATAGCCCCTAGTTTTTTATAAAGTGCATAATATGTCATTCATCGTTATTAATGAATGGTACTTATTTGAGCCTGATAAAGGCTTGAGAGCGTGGAAAAGTCTTCCTCAGTTTTTTTAAGTATCTGCTGAGCATCGATTTTCTTAAAGCAAAAACAAAGCTCTAGATAAATTTTACTCGCGCCCCCATATATCTGGTGACTTAAAGCTGGCGTTATATCTGGGTCGCATAACATGGCCTTTAGGTAGTCGTAAATTTCTATTAAACACAGAATCTGTTGCTTTTTTTTATGTTGTGCTGCCCAACAATCGGCGATATTAAGATAGGAAATAACCAGTGCCGCTGTGAGTGATTCCGGCAAGGGATGAGTACTTTTATATTCATTAAATAACTGCTGGGCGATTCTAAGTGCTGCCTGGGAGTGCCGGAAGGACGGCGTTATTTCTCCCGCAGAAAAAGCTTTGTTGGCTTGTTTTATTTCATCCTTCCATGGCTGGTCGTTATATCTTTGTTCATGCCTCATTTTGATTATCCTCAATCAGGGCGCTAGGCTTTAATGCAAAATATTCTTTGCTCGACTGCACAGTTTGAAATTATTCTAAGAAAGTTCTGCCTGCCAATGATCAACACCTAACTCATCCATTAATTGTTGAATCCAAGTTTTGATTCTACCAACCGTTAATTCAGGTTGCCGGTCTTCATCCAGAGTTAGACCGATAAACGTCTGTTCATCAATTAATGCATTGGATTCTTCAAAGTCGTACCCCTCGGAGGGCCAGCGACCAATAATTGTAGCACCGGATTCCTGGGCCTTTAAGGCTAATGGCATCATGGCATCACAAAAATACTCCCCCCAGTCCTCTTGGTCACCTAGGCCATATACGGCAACTTTATGGTTGCTTAAGTCTACCTTGGCAAAATCTTCTAGTTTATTTGCCCATTCATTTTGCATTTCACCATCGTACCAGGTGGGTATTCCTAGAATAATAAAATCATACTGCATAAGGGTATCTTGCAGATCCGTTTTAAAAACCTCATGAATGTCCACGATTTCTTCACCAATCTCATCGCGCAATATTCCTGCAACGCATTCGGTATTGCCTGTGTCGCTACCATAGAATAACCCTATCTTCATAAATCACCTCCTAGTGTAATTGGTTTAATTCAAGTGTTTGTGTATCGTTCTGATTCAGAGATTTTTTTGCTCTGAGTATTTGTGTTGCGTTATAAAAAGATTCTGAAATTTCAATAAATTGCTGCGTGTCAAATTGAAAAGATATTCGTCCTGGCAAGCTAAGGTTAACGACATTACATTCCATGCAAACTGATAATTGACAATATTTTGATGATATTAAAGGTTCGATAGGGCAAGTATTTTTCGACATAAGTTTTTTGAATTTATATTTAAGATATGAGCTACCAACTTAAGACGGGACATACGACAGGAGTGAAATCGCTTTAGCTATTTCCGAAACAGCAATAGCTAAAGCGATTGCACTCCTGCATAAGGGATTGAATTTCCACAGTCCCGTCTTAAGTTCGTAGCCAAGATATGCATTTGGTTTAATGCGCAATCACTTCTTTCATTTCCATATTTACTGCCGTCAGCATTTCTTCATTGTGTCGCTTAGAAATAACCTCCCATTGACTTAGTAATTGCTGTAAGGTATTTTGCCATTCTCCTACAGAATTTACCTCCGAAGAATTCAGCGCCAGTTTTAAGTAACGGTTAATGTTCGTAGCAATCGGTTCGCAGAGCCGCATAGCATAGAGCGTCATCAGCTGGCAGATGATAGGAAGTAGCTTAGGTAAATCAACCAGATCTTCTTTGGCGACAGTCGCTGACTGTGTTTGTGACATAAATATTTCCCTTTTTTAATTTGTATCAATGGCAAAAGCATTCATTTAATTTTCAGCCAGAACAATTTCACGATGAAAATCCATCGTTTTTATAATTTATGGAATACAGGTTTCTCAGATAAATAAATTCCATGAGTATTACGGATACCATCCCTTTGAGGGATGGTATCCAAGGAATTATTTTTCTGAAAGCCTATATATTGAAAACTGTGGAGCGCGTCTTCAGCATGCCAACGCTCAGGGTTATTTTAAAGCTGGGCTTTAAAGCCACTCCCTACAAGTCTATGGCTGCCCCGTCTTTTTGTGAGTCGGGGTAAATACCCCGTCAAGCAACAGAACTCTCATTCCTATGTTGGGATAATTTCTTTATACTTTTGTTCGGCAGCACTCCAGTCCCCCTGCTCATACCCAGAGATAAAGCCTCGTGCTTCAGACATATAATACGCACATTCCTCTAACCATGATTCACGACCAGAAGTACCTGCCATGGCAAGTTCTACTTCCTGGGTAATGTGCTGCTGTTCTGTAGGAACAGGTTTCTTTTTGCTAACGGCCATTATAATTCCCCTAATGATTGAGTAAAATAAAAGTACATCCCTGTACACTGTTCTCCTGATAAACAGCGTTCGTTGTTTACCTTGAATATTGATTAACACAGTTAATATAGGTGTAAATTTTTTCTGTCTTAACACAATATTCGCTTGCTGTTTCAAGCATCGACATTACAACACCTTCGCAATAAATCGGGAGGGATAAAGAGCGGTTACATTGTTTTAGCTTATTAGTCAATCTCCACGCGAGGTGGGCAAAGAGTTATTATTTATGCGCATAGTAATACGAACGATTATCAATTGCAAATTATTTTATATTTATTGCTGAATTTATAATGCAAGAGGGCTGCTGAAATACCTTTTACGCCATTACCCTTCAGGCATTTACTTTAGAATGCTTAGTTTCTGATCCCTTTATTTTGGACGCAATGTTATCAAGTACGCTAGACAGCGAGTAGAGACCAGCACTTTTTAAATATTGGTAAGGCTTGTTCTGTTTGTTACAGGTGCGTTTAATTTTCCAATAAGCATCATGACTAATACAAGAACTCGGAAATACAACCACATCAGCCTTGCTTAGTGATTGTTGTAAATCTTGAGTATTTTTTTCTAGGCCACCATCATGATGTATAAAAACCCCCGAATTATCTTCGACCAATTCACGATAAAAGGGTATCAGGTTAGTCTTGCCCCCTACATATAATACGCATTGCCCACATAACCCTTGGTTTTGTAATCGGCATTGATCCAATGATTTTTCTAATAGCACAGACTGTAAGTATTCCACCTCATTTTGATAGATAAGTACCTGGTCACAACTGCTAAGAATCTGCTGTTTCTGGCTAGCCATTATTGCAGATGATTGTTGTTCATTTTTCTGGTATTTGGCAATTTCATTTTTCTGGCAATTGAGCTTATTAGTCAACTTCTCAACTAAATTATCGAGTTCCTGCCTTTCTTTTGTGCTCTGTAAAATCGTCAACTGATCTAGGCTGTTTTTAAGTGCATACACCCGATTTTCAAGATCTGATCGTTGCTCATGATGACTTGTTACATCACTAAGTAAATGGTTTTTTTCGGATGCTAATTTATTGTATTTTACCTCCCACGACCGCTTTTCACCCTCATAATCTACACGCTCTTTTTCAAGCAGACTTAAACGTTTAAGATCCGCCCTATTAGAAGCACCCGACAGATGAGAAAGCATGTGAATATCGCCATAAAAAACTCTTCTCATGCCCTCATCACTCTTAGGGTGAGATATAACAGCCCAAAATGCACCAATCATATCACCAGAATAAAGGGCAACTTTCCAAAATCCTTTTAATTCAGCCACATTCATCCTTTTGGTCTCTTGTACAACTGACTTAAATTTTTTATCCAGATGGCTTTGTACCTTTTTACTCGAATAGTTATTTTCTGCAACAAGAGTCACTATCGTAGTATGCAGTTCGTATGCGGGAAATCCGTCAGTTCCAACATGCAGTTGCCGGAGTAATTTTTTAACCTCATCCATTGTCAGGCAAGTGCCTATAACAGCGCAGTGATAGATGTGATCTAACTGCCATAATTTTACTTTGTCATACTTTGTCACTTGCGCGGGTGAACTAAAATCCAGCTCAGATAACTCGGAGTCTCCAAAAGGAAGCCAACCGAGGGTCTCTTCTTTTTTTTGTATAATGTCTTGCATCATAACCTCCATATTATTTGAGCACTTGACGCGCAATAGGCTCTCATTATTTTCTGAGCTTTATCATTTATAGAGGGGCTATGCCATTTAAGGGCGTTTTCAAGGTACATAAATACTCCATGCATAAAGATAAATATTTATATAGATGTTAATACAAATGATTCTCATTTGCAATATATTTTTATTCTCTTCTTGCAAAAAGTATCTATCGTTTCTTAGATAAATATTTTTTATTGTGCGTAACGGATAACAGCCCTCGTAAGGTAACTCGCAATAAATAACCTACCCATATTGCCAATACCTTCGCCACTTTTGACATAAGGCACTTGGAAATAAATAAGCATCCAATATTTGGGTAGGATTTTTGTTTGT
>CAZXJK010000127.1:0-7878 GCA_964640895.1 uncultured Methylomonas sp. | reverse complement strand
TAACTGGGCGTGAAGTTGAAGTGATGGAGCTAGTTTATAGTGGCGAAGATAACTTAACGATTGCTAATGCCCTAAGTATAAGTAACCGTACTGTCAAGGCTCATTTAAGTGCTATCTATCGAAAACTGGATGTGCAGGATCGGTTTCAACTGTTAGTGTTTTTAAAGAACATACATATTAGTCATTTATCGTCCTAGTTCAAACTATATTTATAAGCCCCTTGTCCGTGTGCAAATTGCTATGTAATTGATACTAGCATTGTTGACACTATGTCATAGTAACCATTTAATAGTGTTGCTAGTGATTCGTAATATAAATTTTCCATTGTTTCAATCGGGTGTTCAACTAATAAGCTTATAATTTTATTGGCTTGCGCGGTGATGATATTTAGCATCTCGGCAGAGATAGATATGCTCTTGTCTAAAATGGCTATTAATGCATGGTTGAAACTGGAAAATGCTTCTACTGTGACTTTTTCTGGGTTATCTATAAAAAACTGCAAAGCAGTTTGTGTGCGTGAACCAAGGTCTGTAACATTGTTGATGAGTTGTTGGTAGTCTGCTTTAACAACAGGTACTATTTCACTATTAAATACGGCATAAGCTTCATCTGCCTTTGCAGACGCTTGCGCTTGCCAACGTGTGGCTGTCTCAGTGGGGTGGTTGTATAATTCAATACCTGATTCAGCAACTTGTTGGTGTAGTTCTATTGCAGAAATTTTTATTTGCTCAAATAATTCGCCTGCTTGCAGGCTAAGCTCTTGATAAAGTTGTTGTGTCGGGGTAATTATTTTAGCTTCGTAGTTCATGTTTTTTATGCTCATGTTCCTGTATCCTTGGTGTTCTGTAGGTGGTTATTTCTGTTGGAAAAACAGTATATAGTGGCTAGTTGTTATTGGTAATGTGGTATTTTGTCGCGCGGCAAAATACCGCTGAAGTTGGCATGCTATTTGTTATGAATCATTAGTTTGTCGGTAAGAAACGGGTGTTAATGAAAGGTTTTGGCCGTTTTTTTTAGATGATTGTGTTATTTGCCATGGGAAATAGGGTAAATAACACGGGCTTGCTGACTTGTAAGTTGATGGTGCAGAAATACGCTTAGAAATAAATAGTTATGGTGTGCAATAACTGCCTAGATTATTGCATTAAGGTTAATAAAGAGTGTATGACTAATATATATACAATAAATAATTTACAGTTTCAATATGCTACTAAAGTAGCTCTGTCTTTGCAGCGTATCGGTATTCGTAAAGGTAAGGCAACTGCATTAATTGGCGCGAATGGCTCTGGAAAAAGTACTTTATTAAAGATACTCGCTTTTTTAGAAGTACCAAATCAAGGGAGTATAGAGTTTAGTGGACAGCGGGTAAGTGGTAGTAAGCTAACTTATTATAGGCGGCGAGTAGGTTTTTTGGCGCAAAAGCCATTTATGTTACGGGGTTCTGTTTATAATAATATTGACTTGGCCTTAAAGCTTCGGGGTAAAAAACACAGAGCGCAGAAAATTCAACAGGTATTAGAGCAACTCAATATTACGCACTTTGCCAAGCAAGCGGCTAAACAATTATCGGGTGGTGAAGCGCAGAAAGTGGCTTTAGCACGGATATTGGCACTGGAGCCTGAGGTATTATTGCTCGATGAGCCATTTAGTTACTTGGATCAAAGTAGTGCTTGTGATTTAGAATTATTTTTACAGCATTACACGCAAGAGGCGGGACATACATTAGTTTTTAGTACCCATGATCGGATGCAGGGTGTTGCATTAGCAGATGATGTGTTGGCACTTGCTGATGGTAAGCAAGTACAAAGCCCTTTGCTTAATGTGTTTCCTGGCAGGCTTGTCGGCAATACATTTTACAGTGAAGCTATGCAGATTGTTGTTGATGATATCGGAGCTACAGGAGCCCATATTTCAATTAACCCTCAAGATATTATTTTATCAGTCGATGCTTTAACAGAAAACGAGCATAATGCGATACAAGGGCGTGTACAGTTGATTGCTGATGAGTGCGGGCAGGTGCGAGTTAGTATTAATACAGGAGTCATATTTCAAGCATTGATCAGTTATCAAACTTTATATACATTGGATATCAAGTTTGGCGAGCGTATTTGGGTTAATTTTAAAGCAAATGCAGTGGTGGTGTTTTGAGTAAGGATAAATCGGCTGATGTTAAATCAGCAAAGGTAGTGAAGTTACCTGGCCCTATGCGTATGGTGTGGGGAGCATTAGCTGCTTATTGGCTAAGGGATATTATTCATCCTGCGTTTACCATTATTGCAGTGATGATTTTGCTGATGATTCCCGTGCTGATTGTTGACCGACTTTTTCCTGAAACTAGACGTGATGCTTAATTTATGGTTGTAGATAAGATATGAGTAGATATTCAAAAAAGCAACAAGTTTTACCTTCACCTGAAACCCAAGATCAGTCCGTAAAAATTGCTAAGGCAACACAACGGCCAGGGCAAACTAAAGAACAAACTAAGTTAATCGCCCAAGGTATTCAAAAGGGCATTGAACAATATAAAAAACAACAAAAAGAAAAGTCACGCGAATTAAATAAAAAACTTAAAAAAGTATCTGGGCAAATAAATCAATATGATGAGTTTATTGTAGAGGCAGAAATCGCCACTCATGATGTTATCTATCGTCAGCATTGGCTTCCTTGGCTATTGTTGTTGGTAAGTTGGCTTGGTTTTATCTGGTATATATTTAAATAATTTACGAGATAGCCAGTTTTGACTTACTGGCAGTTAAAATGCCGCTAGGCATGCTCTTAAGTAATTTTTTGTGAGCTAACCCATAAATATCAATTCTAGTTGGAATAGTTGTTAGCTAATCTGTATTATGAGGGTATTAATTCTAAGTAGGGCAATGATGCTATGGAACAGAGAAAAAGGCCGCTTTCGCCGCATTTGCAGGTATATAGGCTTCCACTGACTGCAGTCATATCAGTCACGCATAGAATGACAGGCGTATTGCTGGCTGTAGGCTTAGTGTTATTTGTCGTCAGCTTGGCAATGATACAAGATGGAGAGCGCAGTTTTACAGCGATGCAGCAGTTTATTCAGCAGCCATTTGCTGAAATAGCTCTATGGCTGATGGTGTATGCCTTATTTTTTCATCTTTGTCATGGTGTGCGCCATTTGATATGGGATGCAGGTGAGGGCTATGATAAGGTGCTAATGAATTATTACATTATATTAGAGTTATTTGCTTCTATTGCAATCACTTTTATCAGTTTCTTGTTTGTTAATTTAGGGGTTTAAAAATGGCATATAGAACTCCTTTAGCTAAAGCTCGCGGACTGGGTTCTGCAAAAAGTGGCACCCACCATTGGTGGATGCAACGGGTCACAGCCGTGGCTTTAATCCCTCTATCATTTTGGCTTATTCTTTTTTTACAGCAGCTTTTTCAAGCGACTTACCCTGAAATGAAACAGTGGCTAGTAAGCCCTGTTAATCTCACTTTATTACTTGCTTGGGCATTTGTAGGTTTTTATCATGCTGCATTAGGCATACAAGTTGTTATTGAAGATTACCTAAGCCCTGAATGGCTTAAAATTGTATCAATTTGGCTCGTTAAATTAGCTTTTACAGGTGCTGCATTAGCAACACTTGCTTATGCTATTGGTATCGCTATTGCAGCAGGATAGATAACTAAATGAAAGAAAAGTATAAAATTATTGAGCACGAACACGATGTATTAGTTGTTGGTGCAGGTGGTGCTGGCTTACGTGCAACCTTTGGCATGGTTGAAAAAGGATTGAAAACAGCTTGTATCACTAAAGTATTTCCGACGCGCAGTCATACAGTGGCAGCTCAGGGTGGTATTAGTGCAGCATTAGGCAATAATGGTGAAGATGATTGGCGTTGGCATATGTATGATACCGTCAAAGGTTCTGATTGGTTGGGGGATCAGGATGCAATTGAATATATGTGTCGAGAAGCCATTCCGGCAGTATTGGAATTAGAGCATTACGGCGTGCCTTTTTCGCGTAATGAAGATGGCAAAATTTATCAGCGTGCATTTGGTGGCATGACTACGCACTTTGGAGAGGGTACTGCACAAAGAACCTGTGCAGCAGCTGATGTCACGGGGCATGCTATCTTACATACCCTCTACCAGCAATCATTAAAGCATGATGCTGAGTTTTTTATTGAATACATTGTTATTGACTTAATTATGGAAGATGGCGCATGTCGTGGTGTATTGGCATGGTGCTTGGACGATGGTTCTTTGCATGTTTTTAAAGCGCATACTACCATTCTGGCAACAGGTGGTTATGGGCGTTGTTTTTTCTCTTGCACTTCAGCGCATACGGTGACGGGGGATGGCAGTGCGATGGTATTGCGTGCCGGATTGCCATTACAGGATATGGAGTTTATTCAATTTCATCCCACAGGGATTTATGGTGCAGGGTGTCTGATTAGTGAAGGTGTACGTGGCGAAGGCGGTTATTTAACCAATTCCAAAGGTGAGCGCTTTATGGAAAAATATGCGCCGCATGCGAAAGATTTGGCTTCTCGCGATGTCGTTAGTCGCGCCATTACCATGGAAATTAATGCTGGTCGAGGTGTTGGTGCGGAGCAGGATCATGCTTACTTGCATATTCAACATTTAGATCCTGCTGTGATTCATGAGCGTTTACCTGGTATCACCGAAACGGCGCGTATCTTTGCTGGTGTAGATGTCACACAGGAGCCAATCCCGGTGATACCAACGGTACACTATAATATGGGTGGGATTCCGACTAATTATAAAGCTGAAGTGGTTACCCTACAGGACGGCGATCCTGATAAAGTGGTTCCAGGCTTAATGGCGATTGGTGAAACAGCTTGTGTGTCAGTCCATGGCGCTAACCGCTTAGGTTCAAACTCCTTATTAGATTTAGTGGTTTTTGGGCGTGCCGCAGCAATACGCTGTGCTGAATTGATAAAACCAGGCACCCCACATAAACCGCTAGTAGACGGTGCGTATGATAAAGCACTAGAGCGTTTTGATGCTATTCGCTTTGCGGAAGGTAAATTGCAAACAGCGGATATTCGTTTGCAAATGCAAAAAACTATGCAAAAACATGCGGCAGTTTTTAGAACGGGCGATATGTTAGATCAAGGCAAGCAAAAAATTGCCAAGATTCGGGACTCTTTTAGTGATGTGAAGTTAGCAGATCATTCCTTAATTTGGAATACCGATTTGGTTGAAGCTCTGGAATTAACTAATTTGCTCGATTTATCGATGGTGACCATGTCAGCTGCCGCAAATCGTACTGAAAGTCGTGGTGGTCATGCGCGTGATGATTTTCCAGAAAGGGATGATGAAAACTGGTTAAAACATTCATTATTATGGTTAGAAAATAATGCGGTGAAAATTGATTATCGACCAGTACATATGTATACCTTAACGGATGAAGTTGATATGATTCCACCGAAAAAGAGGGTTTATTAATGGTTGAATTTACTTTGCCAAAAAACTCAGCTGTCAAAAAAGGCAATTTCTTTGCTGCACCCGATGGTGCAACACGGATTAAACGAGTAGATGTATATCGCTGGGACCCTGATACTGAAGCTAATCCACGTATTGATAGTTATGATATTGACTTAGATCAATGTGGTGAAATGGTTTTAGATTTAATCCTGAAAATTAAAGATGAAATCGATAGTAGTTTAACGTTTAGGCGCTCTTGTCGTGAGGGGGTCTGTGGCTCTTGTGCGATGAATGTTAATGGTAAAAATACTTTAGCTTGTATTAAAGCAATTGCGGATTATAAAGGCCCTATTCGAATCTTTCCATTACCGCATATGGATGTCATCAAAGATTTGGTGGCAGATATGACCCATTTCTATGCGCAATATGCTTCTATTAAACCTTGGATAGAGACTGAATCGGCAACGCCTGCTGATGGTGAGCGATTGCAAAGTGTTGAGGAGCGCAAGCAGTTAGATGGCTTGTATGAGTGCGTGCTGTGCGCGTGCTGCTCAACAAGTTGTCCCAGCTATTGGTGGAATAGTGAGCGTTATTTGGGGCCTGCTGTATTATTGCAAGCCTATCGTTGGTTAAATGATAGTCGCGATGAACATACGGGAGAGCGCTTAGATGAGTTGGAAGATCCCTTTAAACTGTATAGGTGTCATACTATTATGAATTGTACTGATACTTGCCCAAAAGGTCTAAACCCTGCTAAAGCCATTTCTGAAATTAAAAAAATGCTCTTAGTGCGGCAAGAAGGTTAAGGTCATAATGCTGGAAATTAAACGATTGCGTTGGCAGTGTCGGCGTGGCGTTAAAGAGTTGGATGATATTCTAAGTGCTTATCTGGAATTGGAGTATATTGCAGCTACCGCTGTGGAGCAACGGGCTTTCATCGCTTTGTTAAAACTTGAAGATGATAAATTATTAGCTTATTTTTTTTTAAATAATGCGCCTGAGGCAGCTGATTTAAGGGGGATTATTGCCAAAATTCGAACCACCTTTATTCATTGAGATACACCAGTCACAATATCTATTTATTTTTATTGTGACAGTACATACCTTGGCTATCCTTAGCAGTATAGTTATTGGTGCCTTATTGTTGGTGAAATTATTATTAATAGTATTAGTTTGTTACAGTTTTTATTTTCATATGCAGCGATACAGGCAGGGGTATTATTTAGGAACCATAAAATACACTAAAGAATTTGCATGGCAGTTGGCTACTTCACAGCAGTTTTCGGGGATACAAATCATAAATTCGAGTGTTGTAACTTCATTTATTATTGTCTTGCATATTGTAGTAGCCAATCAGCGCAGTAATTTACTGATTTGCTGTGATGCGGTGCCAAGTGAAGTATACCGACAATTGAGAGTTGCATTAAAAATAAACATACAAGACTCAGAACAGTAAGAGCTTAAAAAATCATGCCAGAAATTGAGATTAAACAGTTAGATATTTCTAAATTAAAAAATTTACCTGCCCTACCTGAAGAAAGTGGGAATATTTTGGCTGCTATTAATGACCCTGATATTGAGTTGGAAGACTTAGTGCGCATCATTTCTTCTTCACCTATTTTGGTGGCGCGTTTATTGGGTTTGGCCAATTCGGCTTACTTTGGTTATGCTGGTAAAGTGACAGATTTACGGGTTGCTGTTATCAATGTACTAGGCCTGAAATTAGTCAAAAGCTTGAGTTTAAGTGTCTTACTTAATATGACCTTAGATAGTAGTCAATGCAGTCATTTTGATGCCCAGCGTTTTTGGCATAATGCGCTATTAACCGCTATTTGTGCGCAAAAAATTGCTAAGGCATTAAAGCGTAAAGATTTGAATCCTGGATCGTTATATACTGCTGGAATATTACTAGATATTGGGTTGCTAGCTGCGGTATATGTATACCCTGATGCGATGAATAGTTTATTTATACAGGAAAGCAAGGGCCCAGAGCCACTTGGTGAGTTAATGATGCATTATTATGCAACGAATCAATATATGATTGGTGGGTATTTGTTGCGTAGCTGGCAATTGCCAGTAGCTTTTCAGCAAATAGCTAACAATTATTTAGATAGCAGCTATTCAGGTGATGAGTTGCCCGCTATTGTATTATTAAAAATTGCTTCATTATTGGTTAAGATGCTTAACGAGGATACTGAAGAGTTTTCAGACCAGAATATGGCTGATTTTTTGCAGTTTTTAGACTTAAAGCAAGTGCAGCTACTTGGCATTAAAAATGAAGTGTCCATGCAGATGGAAGACTTTAGGGTGTTGGTACAAACTTTGGTTGGCAGGTGATTTATGCAAGCTATGGATATACAAAATGTTGACGTATTAGGGTTTCATGACGTTCTAGTTGATTTGTTAAGCTCATTATCAGCGGTCAGAGCGTTGTCAGAAATTGATAATTTGC
>CAZXJK010000126.1:0-7879 GCA_964640895.1 uncultured Methylomonas sp. | reverse complement strand
AGTTGTTTCTAACCCAATGAAATTACTGGATGTCCCGTCTTAAGTTGGTAGCCCACAATACCAATAGTTAATAGCAGCTTGGTTTTATGGATATTGTTTGCCGCTCGGTAACGTACGATAGACTCACCGATGAGATAATTAACACCAATAGACAATAGCATTAACAGCAAATAAATGGGGTTCCACCAGCCATAAAAAAACAATGAAGCCAGCACCAAAAAAGTAATCGCTGCTTCACCATTCCGATATTTAGCCAACAGAAAATAGCTGATAAAGGTAATCGGTAAAAAGGCAAAGATAAAGATGTATGAATTAAACAGCATATTGTATTTCCTTGTACCTCATATGACAGTATTTGTAGCCTTGCTGAAGCTTGCAGAATCACGGTTCAGCACAACAAGATGTTAAGTTAATATATACATTTAAATGCATGATAGTGTAACATTTAACATACTGAGAAAGTTTAAATTTTACACTGAGCACTTATATACTCTCTACTCACTTTTGTTAGATTACAAAAAATTATGACTCTAGATTCTTTTCTATATGATACCGAACAACTAGGCAGTTTAAGCACACCTGAAACAGTTAAACGTGGTCTTGCTTATTTCAATGAAAATCGTGTATTCGCCTTAGCTTTGCAAGAAGACATACTAACAGCTCAAGTGGAAGGCTCGCGTCAAGACCTACCGTATTGGATTGAATTATCAGTTGATAAGAGCGGTGAGTTACATAGTGACTGTGACTGTGCATCAGCAGATAAAATTTGCAAACATGCCATTGCAACTTTATATGGTTATGCTGAATATTGTCTGGATCAGGAACAAGAAAGTTTTGGTGGTGCCGTGGATGAGGCGATTAAAGAACGCATCAAAAAAGGCCGTAATGAAGTTAATGTTAAACTTATCAGTGGTAATTTAGCTTTTGGTGAGTGGCAAGCTGAATCACTTATTTCCAGTACCTTTAGAAAAATAAGTTATCAAGTTGCCATTCGTTCACTGGATCAGCGCCAAAATTATTGCACATGTCCCGATTTAGCCACTAATCAACTGGGTACGTGTAAGCATATCGAAGCCGTTTTGCATTATGCTAAAAAACAAAAGGGCTATAAAGCACTATTGAAACGAGGTGCACCAGTTTCTTATGTTTATCTTGCGTGGGAGTCCGCTACCGCCCCCGTTATTCGATTGCATAAAATTGCTGGGCTTACCGCAGAGCTTGATAGTGAATTAGCCGCATTTTTTGATGCTCAGCAACACTTTCAAGGGCGTTTGCCTGAAGATTTTTCTTATTTCACCGATAAATTTAACTTGCGTGAAGATTTATTGATCGGTGAGGATGTGCTGCGTTATGTGCAACAATGTTCCGATGATGCCGTACAGCAATTAAGAGCCCAAGAAATCTCTCAGAAAATCATGCAAAGCAATGGCGTTTTTTCAGGTATCAAAGCGCGTTTATTTCCCTATCAAATAGAAGGGGTGGCCTTCCTAGCCGCGCGTGGCCGTGCTTTATTAGCCGATGATATGGGCTTGGGTAAAACCTTGCAGGCTATTGCGGCAGCAGTCTGGCTAGCTGAACATTCTGGCGTGAAAAAAGTATTGGTGGTTTGCCCAGCATCACTCAAGCATCAATGGGCGCGGGAAATAGAAAAATTTAGTACGCACCCCGTACAAGTCATTCAAGGCCCAGTTGAAAATCGGCAGGTACAATATCGAGCAGATGCACTATTTTATATCGCTAATTATGAACTCATAGCGCGTGATTTGACGGTAATAAATACAGATTTAAAACCCGACTTACTGATTTTAGATGAAGCACAACGCATCAAAAATTGGCGCACTAAAATTGCTGCGACCATTAAACAGCTGACTACTCGTTACGTCTTTGTCTTAACGGGGACACCCTTAGAAAATCGTATTGAAGACCTATACAGCTTATTGCAAGTGGTTGACCCGCGTGTGTTAGGGCCGCTATGGCGTTGCTTGCTAGATTTTCATATTACTGATGAGCGCGGTAAGGTCATTGGTTATCGTAATTTATCAGATTTGCGCCAACGTATTAGTACCGTGATGTTACGGCGTAATCGGAGCTTGGTCAGTGCGCAATTACCTGACCGTACTGAAGTGCGCTTGGATATTGCCATGACTTCTGGGCAACGTGATTTGCATGATGCTGCGATGGCGACAGCGGGAAAAATAGCCAGTATTGCCAAACGTAGGCCATTAACCCCCAGTGAATCTAATCGACTGATGGCCGCTTTGCAACAAGCTCGTATGGCATGTAATGCGGCGGGGCTGGTGGATAAAGAAACCCAAGGCTCACCTAAGCTTGATGAGGTAGCACGTTTATTAGAAGAACTCTGTTTACAAAGTAATCATAAAGTAGTTATTTTTTCCCAGTGGGTATTAATGACTGAAATGGTGGAAGCAGTCGTGCGCTCGTTAGGCTTGGGATGTGTGCGTTTATATGGTGGCATACCCACTAGTAAACGGGGTGCATTAATGGATAAATTTCAGCATGATGATGCCATTCAAGTGTTTATTTCGACTGATGCAGGCGGGGTTGGTTTAAATTTACAAGCAGGTTCTGCCTTGATTAATCTAGATATGCCTTGGAACCCTGCGATATTAGACCAGCGTATTGCTCGTATTCATCGTTTGGGTCAACAAGCCAAAGTGCAGGTTTTTATTTTGTTGGCCGAATTGTCCTATGAGCAACAAGTGGCTAACTTGGTCAAAGGCAAACGGGATTTGTTTGATAATGTGATTAGCCCTGATGCCACTGAAGATGTAGTCGGCGTGTCCAAAAAAATGTTGCAAAGCATTGTGGAAGATTTGACGGGTGGTGAGCCTGTGCCGAGTAGTGAGTCTGGCGCGGAACAGATTCCAATGCAGGTAGAGGCTAGTGTGGTTGCTGATATGGTAGAGCCGTCAGATACAGTAGCACCTAGTAGCGAAGCGATAGCAGATAATAGCCAAATCAAGCAGCTGATTACTAAAATCCAAGCTGGATTTACTCACCGGATCGAGCGAATTTTAGCTGCTGGTGGTGGTTTATTAGTACTGCTTAGCCAAACAGATCCCGCAGATAAAGCTTTGCTACAAGAATTAGCCGCTGAAGACCTATCGGTCGTGGTGCTGGATAGTCAAACGTATGCTGGCTTGCAGCGTTTAGGAGCTATGGCAGATAATGACACTGCGCAGGTATTGTATCAGCCTGAAGCACAAGCAATTGTACAAGAAAATCCATTGATTAAACGCGCCCAAGATAAATTACGCTCTGCTGAAATACTGGTAGAGCAACAATGTTTTGCTGGAGTCATGGAAATATTGGTAGCAACCCTATTGCATATTGCCGCTGTAGCCAGTGCGCAAACCCAAGCACCTTCCATAGAAAATGCAACGGTATGGTTATATAGCGAAGTATTACCAGCACAATTAATGACTGCCGAGCAGGTCGGTATTATTGTTAGAGTCATTGCCTTAAGTCAAAATACTGATGTGCCTGAAGTGTTAGTGCAGCAAGCCTTGCAAGATACTCAGGCATTGGTGGCGCAGTATCAGAATGCTTAGGAATGAGGATTTAATAATACCCGAAAGTATGACGCAGGATTTTGGCTGCACAGTCGTGTTAGAAACACAGGCGCATAGCTGGCTACGTAACTGTTTTTTCTGGCGCGGCTGTGCAGTCAAAAGACAAGTCAGACTCGGGTATTATTGAATCATCATTCCTTAAGGTGTAACAAAGCGGAATAATTGAAATGTTAGGAAGAATCAATTATTCTGGTTATTAGAGGGTTATTGAATCCTCAACTCTTATTGACTTCATTCCTATTTATCAAAGGTATTTACCATGGAACAGTCCTACATTTTAGTAGAAGGTGTGAATATTTATGCCAATGTATTTGATACCAATCAACTCAGTGTCATACGTGGCAGCAGTTTTTTACTCAAACAGGCAATAGAGAAGATAGAAACTGTTTTTTGCAATACAGAGAGCGCGCGATTAACTGCAATATCAACGGGGGCATCATCAGGGTTATTTGTACTTGACCCCACGATGAACACCCATAAAATTGTACAAGATATAGTCAATACATTGAATGATCCTGTGAATGATTTCAGTTTATTAACCTTTATTGTTGAGTCTTGTACAGCCAGTAGTTTATTACAAGCAAAAGAGCAATTACTGGCGCAATTAAGAATAACGCAAATGCAATCCTTAAGCTTTGTGCCTGATGCAGTGCAGCAGGGTAATCCAGAGTTGGCATATCCTGATACCCTTGAAGGCCGACGCATTGCCACGACAGAATATCGGAAAATTATTCAAAAAAAGCCACGCCAACTATCGCATTCTATTTATCGGCGTTGGCAGCAAGGCCAAGATCTGAAGCAAAACTATTATTTTGCAGAGCCTGGCATACAGCAGGAAAAACAATTCAAACAACTCGGTAAGTACTTTTTTAGCAACAATTTCGAAGAATTGGCTGACAATCCGGCGTACACGAAACTCAATGCTAAAATGGCGGTCATCTATATAGATGGCAACAGCTTTAGTACAATACAACGGAATATGTTGGTCAATGCAGCAGATCAAATAGTTAAACAACAAGAATTTGATCGCGGTATACAAACTTATCGTTCTGAATTTTTATATGCAGTACTCAAGGAAATGATTAGTGTACACCCCGAGAGCCATCTAGCAGATGCGCTGCAAAATGATCATAAAACCTTACGTTTTGAGACCTTACTCTGGGGAGGCGATGAAATGTTGTTTGTTATGCCAGCTTGGTTAGGTTTTGCCTTTTTGCAATACTTTTTCGACATTAGCCAAGCGTGGACGCTCGCCGATAAGACGCTTACCCACGCCGCAGGTCTGGTTTTTTGTAATGCGCATACCCCTATTAAAAATGTACGTGATCTTGCCCAAAACCTAGCAGAGAAAATTAAAGAGACCAAGGCAAAAGAGTCAGTTAATAAGATCAGTGGCAGAGAGCAAAACGCTTGGAGCTATATGGTACTGGAATCTATCGACTATCCAACAAATAGTGATATAGATGATTTTAATCGGCAACATTATGGTGCTTTGTTTAGCAAACCTACACTGATACCGGCAGTTAAGCACTGGCAAAGCACTCAAAAACCACTTAAGCAGCTTATTCATGAGGGGTTATTGCCACGACGGCAATTGTACCGCATCGTACAAAGTATTAATGCAGAGGATCAGTCCAGTGTTATATTACCGCCGCTAGCGGATAATAAACCGTGGGCTGAGCACCTTCGAGAGCAACACCCCAACGACTTAACGGCACTGGAAAAGAGTGAGATCCGCCTTTTAGAAGTGGTGCCAGATAAAACGGCCTTACTAAAAGCACTCACTCAGGTAGCAGGTCAACTTTTTGCTTTGAATATAAATGAGCCCAGCGCACGCCTTTGTTTTTGGATATACCTGTATGACTTATGGGATTATTTGCTCCCGCAAGCAAATCAGTCTGGAGAGCAAGCATGAGTATCATTCAACATTACCAACTCAAACTTATTTTTAATGGGCCGCTGATTTCACAGGCAACGGGCACTATTCCGCTAGGCTTAGATGCCGCCATGCAAATGCACAATCATCATCCCGTTATTAATGGCAGTCTTATTCGTGGCAATATTCGCCATGTGCTAACTGAATTTGCCACGCTTGCAGAAGACAAAAAATTAGCTCGGTATATTAAACGCTGGTTTGGTGAAGCATCCAGTGACGGCGAATATTCTCCACAAAGAACCCTGGTAGATTTTGATTTTTTCTGGGAACTGGACAAGCATTGCCAGCAAAGTGGTCTGCAAAGAACGCGTATAGCCATCAATGTGGACACAGGCACAGTACAAGAAAATGCCATGCAAATCGTTGCAGACTGTTTTCCATTAGGGAGTGAACAACCCATATTTTTAGGCAAGATAACAGCCCGTTTGCAAAATAATAATGAACGTTATGATTTTGAAAAATGGATCAACAAAGCCTTGGAATATATTCCCGCTATGGGCAGCTTTAAAGGCGTAGGTTGGGGCAGGCTTGATAAGCATCAGTTGGAGCCAAAGCCAAGCTCGCCCAGCCCCATTGATAATAACGGTTTGGCAAAACATGCAACCCGTTTCGGCATACAGCTTAAATTAGATCGCCCGCTCTGCTTAGGTGTGCCACGTACGCCAGACAGCAATCAAATTATCTCCAGTGAGATGATTCCCGGCAATGTCATTAAGGCTCTGATTGCCAGGCTTTATGATAATAATGCGACTAACTTAGAAAAATTTGTGTGTTTCGATCAGTTAATCATCACCCATGCTACGCCTGCCAAACAATCAAATCCCGTCAGGCATATGCCATTACCCTTAAGCTTGGCAACCATAAACTTACAAAACAACGGTTCAATTGCAATTGATCTGGCGCAGATAGAGCAACATATTTGGCCAGTGGCTCCGACTCTAGCCCTGGATTGGAAGGCAGAAGACAAAGACTTGATAGGCAAGGCCATATCGCAAGGTGTAAAGGCACCAAATCGCATTGTGGTGTTACGGACTGAAATCAATGCAGACGGGGTTTCCGAACAAGGAAAATTATTCAGCTTGGAATGTATAGATCCCGATGCACATATATGGTGTGCGGAAATAGAACTATGTCAAATATCGCCCGAAAAACGAGTCGCGGTATTTAAAGCATTACTCGCCCGACTGCAACATGGACTATCAGGGGTTGGCAAAACCAAAGCCCATGCCAGTATCAGCTTTGATTATCGTTTACCGATCACCCAGAAATATGGCCCCTTGGCATTAGGACAGCATATTGTGACCCTAAAAACCGCAGCGAGAATGCTACCGCCTAATTTGCGCAGTCAAGGCACTAATTCAGCTGGTATTTTACAAGGCTATTATTTGGCCTATTGGCAAACGGTATTGGAAGATCACGACATAAAGCTGTCACGTTATTTTGCGCAGCAAAGCCTCAGCAGTTGTTATTATCATCAACGCCAGTATCAAGCGGAAAAAACAAGTTACCATCCCGAGTGGCTAACCAATGCGGGCAGTGTATTCATATTGGATATTAACAATGCCAATAGTTTGGCTAGGCTACAAGGATTTATTCAAACAGGTTTGCCTGCGCATACTGAAATAGATGGCACGGTCGCGACATGGCAAAGCACGCCCTATCTTCCCGAGAATGGTTACGGAGAAATTATGCTGGATTATTTGCCCTTACATCAAATGGAGGTGACAGCATGACCGCAGACGCAATCATTTATCCTCGGATAATAATCAAAGGCAGCTTAACGACACAAGCCCCTTTACATATTGGGACGGGGCTGGAAAATAGTGACGGGGAAAATAGTTACAATGAGCTTTGCTTGGATGCACAACAAAAACCTTATATTCCCGCTTCCAGTTTACGTGGCTATTTACGCAATATCATTAGACAGCATGCGCCTGAAAATTTAGACATAATATTTGGTATGGCGCGTCAAAAATCAACAGCTACACACGCAGGTAATAGTGGTTTACTACGTGTTTATGATGCAACATGGCAAAGTGGAGACTACCCAAAGCAGTTTATCAGCCGCACCAGTATAGATCCCGTCACGGCGACTGCTAAATATCACCATTTGGCAACCCATGCCATAGTGCCTGCCCAAAGTGTCTTTCTTGTGCAATTAGAACTTGATAAAGCCAACTTGTCACATTTGCAAGCTATGCTCCAAGCACTGGCAAGTTTTAGCACAGAGAACACGGGTAAACTAGGGCAAGGAAAAAGCATAGGGCAGGGGGCATTACTTTGGCAACAAGCCGAACTAAGTTTACTCACCGAGAAGCAGTTAAAAAAATGGCTCACATCGAAAAAAACG
>CAZXJK010000125.1:0-7912 GCA_964640895.1 uncultured Methylomonas sp. | reverse complement strand
ATTTTCATCAACATTAAATACAAATCAATACATTATAAACACAATAAAACCTTCTTATATAATGACTTGATGTCTTTTACTACTTATACCTAACAAATAAATGATCACTAGCAAAGAGCCAGCTCTTTTTCAAAAATTTAATGACCCCAAGATACCTTAAATTATACTTAAAATAATTGGCACACTTTTTGCTAAATTTAATTATTTGAATATAAGTTTTTAACAACTTAATTCAATATTTTTTTACTTGCTTTTCTTAAAAAAACTATTTGTACGAATAGTTTTTTGCTCCGATATTTTATATAAGCATAGTAACAACAACCTTAAATAGGATTTAATAATGCATAAGTTTACTTCTCTTATTGGCGCTAGTGTTTTAGCTTTATCTACCAATGCAATTGCTGATGTTCAATTCGCCGACCCTGACGAAGGCGGCATTGGTTATGAATGGACAGTTAAACTAGGCGGCCACGGCACTGCAGAAATAGTTGGTAGCACAGGTGGCAAGGGATCATATGAACCTTCTTTTGCAGCACCTGAATTAGGCTGGACACACACAACAGACTGGGTTGCTCTGGAGCTTGCAGAAGAAGCAATATTAGTCATAGAATTAGAACGCCAAGAAGGTGTTTATGAAATGAAAGTTGATAGAGAAACTGGCGACAAATCATTTGCCACGTCAGGTGCTATGCTTTACCCTGCCATGTCTATCTATGAGGGTTGGGATAGCACTACTGAAACAGAGAAAGGCAGCTTTAACTCTACAGGTAATTTCTGGTCTACCATTCAATTTAAAGCAGTCGTCGCATCATTACATGGCGAAGAAAAGATTGTTTACCGCGCCAAACTACCAGCTGGAAAATATTCAGTTAATATTGGTGGTGTTAATGCATTTTACTGTGCCGAAACTGCCCCTTGCTATAAAGGAGTTCATGGTTTCCACGCAACATTTACCACCTCTCATGTCCCCAGCATGCTACCTAACTTCTAATACTGTTAGGGTAGGCAGTGAAATACAACTTGAAACTGAGGGAAAGACAAAAATCAGTTTCAGCTTCTATAAACTTCTTACCCTTACCATTAATATAGCTAAGTTCAGGAGCTCCAGTTTCTACAATTGGAGCTTTTTTACCTCCCCCCATAACTACAGCTGTCTCACCACCTCTAAGCTGCTTAAGGTTTATAATATCCTCAGTACTTAATATTTACACTAAAAAGGCCCCCCATAAATGCTACCAACATCCATAGCTAAGCAAGTACGATTATTAATTACCTCATGCGTTATCGGTTCAGCCAATGTAGCAATGGCTGAGCAAGCAACACTTTCAGACAATTTAACGCTACACGTGCCTGCCCTACAATTTCAAGGACAGTATTTATGGGCAGAATTTCAGTATAACGAAAATATAACTGACTCCATAAACTTTACTTTGAGTGATTACGGCCTTTTACCTACAGAGTCAGTCCCTCCCAAAATATTTGATATTGCCACCGTCACCGATGGCTCCGCTCCCACAATTGTCGATATTAAAAACAATGAAGCTCGACTCACTTTCATTTCTACTATTCCGTTAGCCTGCTCTGTGATTTATGGAACTACACCTACATTCGGTGCAGTTGCTACCGACCCTAATATGAATGGTGGTGCCATTATCGAGCACAATCCAATCCTAACTCAATTAGTAGCAAGCACCTTATATTACTATCGTGTGCAAGGAACTGATGCACAAGGAAGTTTATATTGGGATCCTATGGCAAGCTTCATGACAGCAGCTGCCGCAACGGACAATAACTTACTATCTTTGAATAATGGTGCCAGTATAACGGCTGTTAGTAGCAATTTTGGTAATGCTAATAATAATCAAGCTTGGGGGGCGAATAGTGCCATTGATGGTTCTAGCAATTCTGCATGGTCTTCTGCTGGCAATGGCGACAATGCTTTCATAGAAATCTCACTAGCACAAAGTAGCCACATTAATACTATCGAAGTCTGGTCACGCTCCATGAGTGATGGCACAGCCAAAATTTTTAGCTTCACCATAACAATTGATAGCGGTGAAGTATTAGGCCCATTTACTCTACCCGACACTCAAGAAGCCCACCAATTTATTATCAACCGTAGCAGCAGTTCCATTCGTTTAGATGTCACCTCCAGCAGTGGTGGCAATACTGGCCTAGTTAAAATTGCCGCATATTAGTAATGATGCCTTAATTTATTTTTTTATCATCAAATAAAGACCACCTCTAAAACCAATAGCCAAACATCTACCATGCAAAAACTTTTATTACCTTTTCTCCTTAGCCATTGCATGGCTAATTGCTGGGCTGATGCCACTTTTTCTAGTGAAGATAACACGCTCAATATCCCTTATTTGCGCTATCAAGATAGTTTTTATACAGTTGATTTATCCTTTCTTCCTCCCGACAAATTACAACTAAACAATGCAGCCTTACAACCCGTACAATTAGAAAATAACGCTATCGTGCCTCTTTATGAGGATCTTAGTTTGCATTTATCTAACCTGACTTATTTAGATAAACAATACGCTGCTGACCTAAAATTTGTTGGAGATAATATTTTTCAAATCCACAATATCACTGGAGCTCCCAACGCACCTCCAGGGCGCAAAATTATTAGAACCCAGCATTTTAGTGGTTCAGGCATTTGCAAACAATGCCATACCGACCTGCAAGACGAAGAAGGTAATGATGTATCTATCGTACCTGCATGGGAAGCAACCATGATGGCCAATGCAACTCGCGACCCTTTTTGGCAAGCAAAAGTAAGAAGCGAGCTCAATAGAACCCCTAGCTTACAAGAAACAATTAACAATACCTGCTCACGCTGTCATGCTCCTATGGCAAATGAAGAAGCCAGAAAACAAGGTGACAGTATTCAAGCTATTTTTGACCAAGGGCTGCTTAATGCAAATAACCCCTATCACGACCTTGCTAAAGAAGGTGTCAGCTGTAGTCTATGTCACCAAATATCCCCTAATGGCAACTTTGGCACTGAAGCTGGTTTCTCTGGAAATTTTGCAGTAGAAACATTCCCTACCAGTACCGAACGCCTAATTTATGGACCTTATGAAAATGTCCTGACTCGCCCAATGCAAAATTTTGCCAATTTCACTCCCACTTATAGTCAACATATTAGCTCATCAGAACTATGTGCCAGTTGTCATGATTTAAGTACACCTTATACTGATGAAAATGGCAATATTCTCAGCAATGGTAGTGATGAATTTCCTGAACAAATGCCTTATAGCGAGTGGCTGTATAGTGACTATCCACAAACTAAAAGTTGTCAGCAATGTCATATGCAACCAGCAAATGGCGTTATTATTGCCAGCCAACCGCCTAACCTCAGAACAGTAAGAGAAAACTTTTCCCAACATGGTTTCCTAGGCAGCAATAAACTAATGCTATCTATCTTGCGAGATTACCGAAAGGTACTCGGCGCTCCTGATGCCGACTACTCAACCAGTATTGCAAATGCGCAAGGCTTATTGGCAGGTGCCGCTCAATTATTTATTAGCTCTGCCACCTTACAAAATAACACCTTAGATTTCAACTTAGCTATTAATAGCATTACTGGCCATAAACTGCCTTCTGGCTACCCTTCCAGACGGATCATTGTGCATGTCACTGTACGTGATACAGATGACAACATCGTTTTTGAATCTGGCAAAGTAAAGAGTGACGGGAGTGTTGTTGCGCTTGATTCTGACCAAGACCCAAGCAAGTTTGAACCACATTATCAACTGATCGACTCACCTGAAAAAGTGCAAGTTTATGAGACTATCATGCATGACTATCTAGGCAATATTACTTATACCTTATTACGCGCTAAAAGCTATTTAAAAGACAACCGTATCCTGCCTAATGGTTTTGATAAAAATACGGCTCCTGAAAAAATCCAAGTAAAAGGCTTAGCAAAAACAGATGCTGATTTTATGGGTGGTGCTGACTTAGTTGCATATAAAATAAATAATTTAACAGCCGAACAATACACCATTGAAGCTGAGTTAATTTACCAAACGCTAGGCTATGCCTTTGCACAAAATTTATTTACCGACCAATCAACCGAAGTCGCTCGATTTAAACAAATGTTTAATGCATCTACTTTAAAATCAACCACCATGAAGACTATTAACTTCAATATTAGCAAAATATAGGGAATACCTTTGGTGCTAAGGGGTGAGGATTTAATAATACCCGAAAGTATGACGCAGGATTTTGGCTGCACAGTCGTGTTAGAAACACAGGCGCATAGCAAGCTACGTAACTGTTTTTCTGGCACGACTGTGAAGTCAAAAGACAAGTCAGGCTCGGGTATTATTGAATGTTCATTCCTTAGCTTCTCTAAATACTAAATATACCAACTTAACCTAGCCTCTGCTGACTCGATTTTTAAGATAATAGTTAAAGAATCAGCTAGCATTAGCCAATTTTCTGAGTCAATTGGAATGAAAATAAAAATAAAAACCCTAACTACCTATATTGCCTTACCACTCATCATTACACCTCTTTTAAGTGCAATTAGCCTTGCTGACGAAGAGCCGAATAATGCAGAACATCAACATGAAGTGTCTGCTACTGATGAACAAGACCCGACAACCGTCACTTTAGAGGCAATGGTCATTTCGTCTGAACAACGGACAGATGCATTTGAATCAATACACCTAATCAAAAAAGACCTAGGGATTGCGACTGACGGGGCTGATATATTAAAACAAACTCCAGGAATATCAGTCACTAGACAAGGCGGCACGGCTAGCGACCCTTTACTAAGAGGCTTAGGTGGATCTCGGCTTAATATATCTATTGATGGCGTACCTTTTGGCGGTGTCTGTAATCACCGCATGGATCCGGCGACAGCTTATGTCAGCCCAGCATCTTTTGACTCGCTCTCATTACTTAAAGGCCCGCAATCAGTTAAATATGGTAATACCATTTCAGGTGCGGTTAATTTTGATCGTGAAGAAATTCGCTATGAAGAATTGGGAGCCAGCCTCTATAGTAGCTATTTATATGGTAGCTTTAACCAGCAAGCTTTATCCGTCGATACTTCAGCAGGCTTTAAGAATGGTTACTTAGCCTATACGCATAATGATACCCGAGGAGGAAATTATACTGACGGGAATGGCGATACCATTGAACAAACATTTTACGACACCTCAAATGACAGAGGTGCTATTGGATTTACTCCTGATGAAGATACCTTACTTGAAGTTTCCGCTTTAACCAGTGAAGGGGTAATTGGTAATGCCACTATTCATATGGATGTAACTAAGCTAGACCGGCAAAATTACAATCTCCATTTCAAAAGAGAAAACATGGCCTCTTGGCTCAATAAAGTGGATATTCGCTATAATTTCACGACTGTCGATCATGAAATGGATAACTTTTCTTATCGATGGTTACCTGAAAACCATGAACACCTAATCATGACTCAATGGTGGGACCAGCATTTTGCAAAAGCAGAGTTTACATCAGATATTACGCCCGATATAGAACTCATAACCGGCTTTGAATACCGCAATGATAGCTATGATGCCGAAGCAAGTGCTTATTACTTAATAGAACGCCCGAATGGCGAAATAATAAAGGCAGGCTTTACCAACCCTAAATCAGCTATTGTAGACTTTGATAATATTGCAAGCTATGGTGAGTTAAAGTACCAAATGAGTGATGGTTTACGTTGGGTAACAGGTTTTAGAGTAGACTCACTAGGGACGCGTACAGGCACCATGTATGCCGCAGGACAAACCAGTACAATTGAATTATCAGGCTCCAATAAACATCGTAGACAAACCCTATTCGCGGGATTTTTACGCGCCGAATACGCAATGGAAAATTTACCTATTTTAATGTCAGCTGGATATGGGCATGCCGAGAGAGCAGCTGATTATTGGGAAGTCTATAGCATGGACGGCTTTGACCTTAATGCAGAAAAGAATAATGAACTTGATGTCATGATTTCTTATCAAGAGGATGCATTTTCAGCTGAGATTTCAGCATTCTACAGTCATATCACTGACTTTATTCGGATATATCAAGGGGATAAAGCAGCGAATGTCAATGCACAGCGTACTGGAACTGAAATGCTGCTGTCCTACAGCATCACAGAAAGCTTTAGCATGACAGGCAACCTATCCTACGTATATGCACAAAATCTAACAGAAAATACCCCACTAGCCCAAACACCACCGTTAGAAGGAAATATTGGCATACACTACGATGACGGCATGTTTAGTGGCTCATTTAATACTCGACTGGTCAACAAGCAAGACCGAATTCACAGAGGCCATGGTAATGTCTTAGCATTAGACTCAACACCTACTGCAGGCTTTGTCACTGCATCACTAAGTCTTGGTTATAAACCTCACCCTCTAGTTAACCTACAGTTCGGCATTGATAACTTATTAGATAAAACTTATGCGGAACATTTAAACCGCAGCTCTTCAGGAAATGGAATTGTTTCAATAGATAAACTTAATGAACCTGGCCGTGCCTATTGGGGCAGAATAACCATTGATTTTGACTACCCTGCCGACTTTAATAATTAAAAAATGAGTAGCAAGGAAACAAAATAATTTTTGTAAGTATGCATTATACTAATCTGTGCGCTTCCTAGGGCACATAAAGTGCCAGCCACTCTTTTACCCATAAAATTAGCACAAAAAAAACGGCACTTCCATCACTAGAAGTGCCGTTCTTAAAAAACCTTAATTTAGCTTGCAAAGGTGAACAAACTAAATCGTAACTTACATAGCAGAATTATTCATACATGTACCATCTGGCATCATATGCTGCCCTTCAGCACATCCATCAGTGCTTGTTGTCATATCATGATCATGCATATCCATCGGCATTTGATCAACCCAAGATTGTATCGATCCAAAATCCAACATACCTAACTCTTCAGAAGCTGCATATAAATTACCATCTTTAGTGGCTATATAAATGCCACTTTCCGGATAATAACGGTAGTAATATCCCCCAGCAGTCATTGACATTTGCTTACTAGAGAAGTATTCACTGTACTCACTTTCTAGCCAAGTAAATAAATCATCAGCCGTTTCCGAAAATAAAACTTTTAGCTTAATCTTATTACTATAACCTGTTGGGCTATCATCATTATTACACTCAGGCATGCCGCCCATCCCTGCGATATGACACATAGACCCTTGTAGGTTTACATAGATATTATTTGCATCATACCTTAGTAGCTCTTTATTAAATGCTGAGGGCGCAAACTGATCATCCAATTCAACATATAAAATATCAGATAAACTACCAGCTGTGTCTTCAATATGAAACCCGACAGGCAACATATACATGTACTGATTATCATTATCTTGAATTGCAATTGATGTAAAAGTCAAATCAACTTCTTGCTTGTTGAAATCAATATCCCATAAATGAAAATTCGTATCCATAGCATGGAAGTTTTCCACATCAGGGGCACTTGCATCACTAGCACTGACAACAGCCTCATTTCGTACGGCTAGTACTTCAGTAATATTTTTATCAGCATCTACCTGCCACATTTCAAATTTTACCGTGACATCATGGCCATCAAATGAGCCCTGCGCCATTGCAAGGGGTGACAATGCCATTCCCGTCAACAACAATGAAGGGATAGTAAGCTTTTTTAGTTTATTCATTAATATTCTCTCTTAAATTTCAATTCATTGATATATTACTAAATATGAATTTAATAATATACATGCATTTATTTTATTTTCTACCTTCAAAACTAAGTAGTGTTATGCATTTCACATTTTTAAAATTAAACACCGTTATATCTAAACATTGTTATTTAACGACTTTAAATATAGTGACATTTTATTTAGGGAGCAGGAAATAAATAATCATCCAATTTTTAAAACCGATAAGCCAGTAT
>CAZXJK010000124.1:0-7917 GCA_964640895.1 uncultured Methylomonas sp. | reverse complement strand
ATGATGTTAAACAAAGGTTTGATGAAGACTCAGTCTGGCTATGATTTTCAGTCTTTAGGTCAGATGGTGAGCCAGAAAATGGATGTTATTTAATAAGGCCTGAGTTGTTATAAAACTACTTTTTGCTTAAAAATAAAGACACACTGAAGTAATAAAGTTTGTTATTTCAATAGATTAGGGTCTAGCTTCATTATGGATAAGCGCGCAGTTGTTTGGGGCGCATAATAAAAAACAATTCAGCACAGTTTGTAGTTAAGTTACTCCAGTCTTCAGGCATATCTAATCCAGCGACCGTTGCGGTAGGCAGTAGCTTGCCATCACTGGGTATCTCTAAGTCATCTTTTACAAGGAATTCTAGTAAGGACTCTAGCTCAGGATTATGACCGACTAGCATAATGCGTTGTGCTTTAGGCCGACAAGCTGCCAAGATCTTTTTAAGGTCTCGCAACTCTGCCGCATAAAGTTGTGCGTCATAATGAATCTGCTTTGTTGTTAGCCCTATTGCTTTGGCAAGTATCTGCGCTGTCTGTTGAGCGCGTTCTGCAGGAGAGCTGAGAATATAGTCAGGTAGCAAGTTATTTTGCAGCAACCATATTCCCATATGCTGAGCTGCACTTTTACCACGCTGTTTTAACGGGCGCTTAAAATCACTGGCATTAACACTCCAGTCAGACTTGCCATGACGCATTATTAATAACTGTTTACTCATTGTACGAATCTCAAGAGGTATGATATTTCCAACTAGAAATGCCGTATTATTAACTATTTTTCTCTTTTGCTTTTTCTTTCCAATTCTTCTTACGCTTAAGTTTTTTAGCTACTTTTTTCTCACGAATAATAGCTAATTCCACTAACTCTTGCTGCATCATTTCTGGCGTTTCTAAAGTAAGCCTGCCCAGTAAACCATCTCGAAGTTCTGTTAAAATTATTTTAGAAACCTTATCCATATCAATGTTGCCACCACTGCGTAAACAGCCTCTTTTTTTACCAATTATTTGCAGTAACTCATAATCAGTAGCAGGTAATGTGGCTAGTTGGTAGCGTTGTTTTAACGATTCTGGGTAATGTGCTAACAAAAACTCGCCAGCAAAAGAAGCGACATCATCATGCTTCAATGCAGTATCTTTGATGGCTCCAGTGGTTGCCAATCGATAACCAGTATTATGGTTTTCTAAATTAGGCCATAGCATACCAGGTGTATCACAAAGAATAATGCCATTGTGTAAATCAATACGTTGTTGCCTTTTGGTAACTGCGGGTTCATTACCTGTTTTAGCGATAGTACGCCCAGCCAAAGCATTAATTAATGTAGATTTACCCACATTAGGAATGCCCATGATCAAGACATGAATCACTTTAGTTGCAGTATCTTTATGTGGTACTAATTTACGACATAGATCAACTACGTTTTGTACTTTATCTGTTTGTATGGCGGTTAAGGCGAGGGTTTTGACACCTTCTTCCTGTTCCAGATAAGCCTGCCAAGCAGCTGTTCTTGCTGGGTCAGCTAAATCAGCCTTATTCAAAATTTTGATACAGGGTTTGTCACTGCGTAATTCAGATAATAGTGGGTTAGCACTACTAAAAGGCAAGCGTGCATCCAGTATTTCGATTAATAAATCAATATTAGGCAAGCTTTCTTTAATCTCTTTGCCTGCTTTGTGCATGTGTCCTGGGAACCATTGGATTTGCATAGGTTTAGCCTTTATGTTTTAGCAATATGTAAACCGCATTCTTTTTTGGTAGCATCTTCCCACCACCAGCGACCAGCTCGTTCGTGTTGATTAGGCAGTACAGGACGTGTACAAGGTTCACAACCGATACTAATAAAACCACGTTTATGCAATTCGTTAAAAGGGACTTGGTAAGCTTCTATATATTCCCAAACTTGTGCTGAGCTTTGGTTTACCATTGGGTTATATTTGATTAAAGTATGCTCAGCGCTTGAAAAAGCCGCATCAATTTCAATTTCGTGAATATTTTGGCGAGTATCAACACTTTGGTCTTTACGTTGTCCAGTAATCCAAGCGTCAACTTGTGCCAGTTTGCGCTTTAATGGCTCGACTTTGCGAATAGCACAACATTCTTGATGACCGTCTTCATAAAAACTGAAAAGCCCTTTTGCTTTAACCAAAGCTTCAATACTTGCATGATTTGGGGACAGTAATTCAATATCAATTTTATAATGCTTACGCACCCGCTCGATAAATTGATAGGTTTCAGGGTGTAAACGGCCAGTATCCAAACAAAATACCTGAATATTCGGGCGAATTTTTAAAGCCATATCCAGAACGACCACATCTTCAGCACCGCTAAAAGACAGTGCAACTTGTTCGTGGTTTTCTAAAGCATGGCGTAATACTTTACGTGGATTTTTATTTTGGAGCTCAGTTTGGATTGATTCTATGTCGTGCATAAATGTGTGTAAAAGCTGGAAAAGGTGCGAGTGTATGCTCACAAGTAATAAGGTAGTTGAACTATGTGCTGGTGCTGCTATTTGGAGTCACGAATAATGGCATTAACTTTTGCTTCACTAAGACCAGAGATAATAGCAATTAAGGGTATTGCCAACCCAGCCTTATGAGAACTAATGATTATTTCAGTTTTGGCTTGTAAAGAACCTTGCTCTCTTCCTTGCTCTCTTCCTTTCTCTGTTGCTAAATCAATAGAAGATTTTTGTATAAAAATAAATTCTTTGCGTTTATGTTGTAATTCTAACTCTTCATAAGAAAAGTTAGCTTCATTAGCAATTTCTAACGCTTGTTTAATTTCGGGTTGTACTTGCTCAGGAATAAAGTCTAAGCTACCTGCATTTTGAATAAAATAAATCCATTTGTCTTGTGCTGTTTGTAGTTCAGCCAAGCTTTTATTGAATTTAGGTAATTCAATAAAAATAAGTTCTATATCATCGCTATAGTGAATAAACTCTTCTTTTTCCAATAGCTTAAAATTACTGGTGACTTTATCGCTATCCTCGAACATAATAAAGTCAACAATATTCAAAGCAATGACCGGGTTCAACAGGTGATAGTCTTCACTTTTTTGTAATTGTACCGAATAATTTTTAGCGGCATTATACAATACACGCTTTTCAAAGCCTTGATGATTTAGCACCTGCATTTCAATAATGACTAGGCTATTATCTTCAAGGCGTGCTTTAACATCAACATAGCTATCTTTCATGCCTTTCAGCATTGGAATATTATAAGGGTCGACAATTTCCAAGCTGCTAATTTTTAGGCCATGATTAAAACGAATCATAGCGTTTAAAAAGCTGATTAGAATAGCGTGGCTTTGCTCGCTACCAAACACTTTTTTAAAAGCATAGTCTGTTTTAACATCTAAGAACTTCATAATAGTGCCGTTAATGTTGGCTAAAGTATTGGGTTAAGAAATCATCAAAAGATAAGCTGTCATTTGCCTCAATTTCTTGTTGTTTAATCAGGGATGCTGTTGCCATTGCGTTAAACTTTGCTGTTGCTGCACTATTAAGTTTAGTAGCGGTAAAGTTTTTGGCGTGTTGCGCTGACAAATGATCTGCAAATTTAGCATAAGGCTGTTTGGCGGTCTGCATTGCCGCTAAAATACGTGCCGAAGGTGTTAAGTCAGGGTTTTCTATCAATTTACGTTGCTCTGCTAATGCTTGCGTGTAATAAGAAATTGGCTCACCTTGGTCTAAAATATGACAAACTTCCTGCATATTATCCAGAATTTCAGTCGCCCAATCTTGCAGGCGAATGGCTTGTTGGTTTTTTAGCAATTCGACACCAGGTTGACGGCCCGCATTAGCAACAGTCAGTTGGTTGGCATTATTGGTTTGAAAATCGGCAATACTCATTGTGGGGCTATCTTGTAATAAACAACTCAACAAAAATGCCTCAATAAAGCGTGCGCGGCTTGCATCAATCCCAATCGGATTAAATAAATCTAAATCTAGCGAGCGGATTTCTACATACAGAACGCCACGACGCTTAAGTGCCAAGGTCGGTTTTTCGCAAGGCTTAATAATTTGCTTAGGGCGGACGGTACTATAATATTCATTTTCAATTTGTAGGATATTACTATTGAGTTGTTGGTAATCATTATCAACTTGCACACCGATTTCTGCATAGTCTGCATGCGGGGTATTGATTGCGTGCGATAAACTATCTACATAGCCATTAAGGGAGTTATAGTCGATATTTAAGTCGGCTTGATTATTACTTTTATAGCCAATATCACTCATCCGCAATGACGTGGCGTACGGATGATAGAGGGTGCCATTATCAAATTCAGCAAACTGTGCCATCAATTCGGGGCGTGTTTTGAAGAAGTTTTTACAGATAGCGGGTGAGGCACCAAATAAATATAAAATCAGCCAGCCTTGACGTTGAAAATTACGGATCAAATCAAAATAGCTGGCGGCTTGAAAATCTTCTAATGAGTTTTGTGCGCCTTCTAATTGATGTAGCACAGGCCAGAGTGCTTCTGGAACAGAATAATTAAAATGTACCCCCGCAATAGCTTGCATAGTACGCCCATAACGATGCCATAAACCTTTACGGTATACATGTTTCATCTTGCCAATATTAGACTGACCGTATTCAGCAATGGGAATACTCTCGTCACCATTAATGCCACAAGGCATGCTGGTTGCTAATAAGTGTTCATTATCCAAGTTGTCATACACAAACTGATGGATATTGTGCATAAAATCTAAAGTTTCATTAATATCAGCAAAGGGCGGCGTGATGAATTCTAATAATGCCTCAGAATAATCCGTGGTGATATGTGGGTGCGTTAAGGCCGATCCGAGTGCTGATGGGTGAGCTGTTTGCGCTATAAAGCCTTGCTTGGAGAGACGCAGGCTTTCCTTTTCAATGCCCTTGAGGCCATTTTTTAAAAGAGATTGTTGTTTGCTGGCTATTAATCGCTGTAAACGATTTAAATTTGTCGTATTCAAAATGATAAAAACCCGGATAAAAATGCTACCATCTATTATATAACTGTTTAGGGGCTAGAGATAAATATTGTGCAGCAATCACAGAATAAGGAAACGTCGGCACTTGCTATTTTGCAGACTGTTTTTGGGTATGAGGAATTTCGAGGGCAGCAGGCGGAAATTATTGCGCAACTCATTACTGGCAACAGTGCAGTTGTCCTAATGCCGACAGGCGGTGGTAAATCACTTTGCTATCAAATTCCCGCAATGGTTCGTGATGGTGTAGGGATTGTGATTTCACCCTTGATTGCTTTAATGGAAGATCAAGTGAATGCTTTGCATCAATTAGGAGTGCAGGCGGCTTATTTAAATTCAACTTTGAACTATGAGCAAGTACAAATCATTGAGCAGAAATTACGCCGTAATGAGCTGGATTTGCTTTATGTTGCTCCAGAGCGTTTAACCTCAGAACGAACATTGCAGTTATTCAGTCAGATACAGATTGCTTTATTTGCCATTGACGAAGCACATTGTGTGTCGCAATGGGGCCATGATTTTCGTGCTGATTATTTGCAGTTATCCTTATTAGTGGAACGTTTTCCAAGTATTCCACGCATTGCGTTAACGGCCACTGCTGACCAACGCACCCGTGAAGAAATTATTACTCGTTTAAGCTTAACTGAGTCCAAGTTATTTATTGGTGGTTTTGACCGACCTAATATTCGCTATCGCATTGTCGAAAAGAATAATGCACGGGAGCAATTGTTGGCACTGATTAAAGCGGAGCATATGGGTGATGCGGGCATTGTTTACTGTTTATCACGCAAGAAAGTTGAATCTACTGCCATATGGTTACAAGAAAAAGGCATTGATGCTTACCCCTATCATGCAGGTTTATCCCATCAACTACGCAAAGAGCATCAGCATAAATTTTTAATGTCTGAGGGAGTTGTTATTGTGGCGACGGTAGCCTTTGGTATGGGTATTGACAAGCCCAATGTGCGTTTTGTTGCGCATTTGGATCTACCTAAAAGTATCGAAGGCTACTATCAGGAAACAGGCAGGGCAGGGCGTGATGGCGAACCTGCCAATGCCTGGATGGCTTATGGATTACAAGATGTGATTATGCTGCGGAAAATGTTACAAGGCTCCGATGCTGATGAAACCCATAAACGCGTGGAATTACATAAGTTAGATGCGATGTTGGGGTTATGCGAGCAAGTGTCTTGTCGGCGTGAAGTATTATTAAATTATTTTGGTGAAACCCAAGCTGAACCTTGTGGTAATTGTGATACCTGTTTGGAGCCTGTGGAAACCTGGGATGGTACCATTGCAGCACAACAGGCTTTATCATGTATTTATCGTACTGAGCAACGCTTTGGCGTTAATTATTTAATGGAAGTATTATTAGGTAAAGATTCCGATCGAATGCGCAGTTTTGGTCATAATAAACAAAGTACCTTTGGTATCGGCAAGGAGCTGACTGAAACGCAATGGCGTTCCGTCTTTAGGCAGTTAGTAGTAAAAGGTTTGGTGGATGTTGATTTTGAATATGGCGCGTTGAAACTCAACCCAAGTTGTCGGCCACTATTACGCGGTGAAACCCAAATTCGTTTTCGTAAAGAATTAGCCAAAGCCAAAAGCAAAAAAACCAAGGTTAAGCGTGGTGATTTTGCCAAGCATAGTGATAATATTTTATGGGATGCATTACGCGCAAAACGCCGTGAATTAGCCGATGCACAAGATGTACCGCCGTATGTGATTTTTAATGATGCCAGTTTAACGGAAATGGTAGAAACGGTACCAAAAAATGAACAGCAGTTTGCGCAAATTTCAGGAGTGGGTGAGCGTAAACTTGAACTGTACGCCGATGACTTTCTCAGTGTTATCAATAGTATTTATACTAGCCAAGAAAAAAACTCTGAATTTACGGAAACGGTAGATGAAACGGTGATGCTGTTTAATGCTGGTTTTTCAGTGCAAAAAATTGCAGTGCAAAGAGAGCTGAAAGACACCACAATCTATGGGCATTTAGCACAAGGTATTGCGCAAGGGCTTGTTAATTTAATGGATGTGGTTGAATTAAGTGAGCTAGAAATCAGCACTATACAAGATGAGATTTTAAGTTTGGCAGCGGCCCCCGAAGATCCTTTAAAGCCCGTTTATGATGCACTCAATGCCGCCTATGACTATGGCATTATTCGTTGTGTGAAAGCGGCTATGGAACTTTAATGCTTTCTTATATTGCATAAGCACTGCAGACTTGTTACTATCCAAATTCCATAATTATAAAATAACAATAACAACAATGAGGAATCATTATGAGTGAAGAAGAAAGCAGCAAAAGTCTATATGAGCAAATTGGTGGTGAAGCTGCAGTTGATGCAGCGGTAGAGCTTTTTTACCGTAAAGTTCTAGCGGATCACCATATTAATCGTTTTTTTGATAAAACGGATATGGAAACTCAAGCGGCTAAGCAAAAAGCATTTCTAACCATGGCTTTTGGCGGGCCTGCAAATTATACAGGCGCAGACATGCGTACTGGTCATGCTAAAATGGTTAAGATGGGCTTAAATGCTTCACATTTTGATGCGGTTATGGGGCATCTGGGGGCAACCATGCAAGAGCTGGGTGTACCTGATGATTTAATTGCACAAGCGGCAGCTATTGCAGAGAGCACTCGTAATGATGTATTAGGTTTATAATTACATTTTTAATTTAGTAGGATGGGTGGAACGTCTTTTTGTGAGCCCCATCAATTTGTATAGCACTGATGGGTTTCACTCCATGACTTTTTAAGTCGTTGCGTTCTACCCATCCCACGGTTTCTTAAATTATTTTGTGATATTCTGAATAAATTTATAGGTAACGAAACCTAAACCAGTCGACTTCAAGTTTAACGTAAAAATCTTGCTCGACTCGGTGAACTTACAATAAATTCGGCTATATCAGCCAGTCCCAACTGACCATCGGGGGGGGGGGGGGGGGGGGGGGGG
>CAZXJK010000123.1:4727-7925 GCA_964640895.1 uncultured Methylomonas sp. | reverse complement strand
AACCCTACCCAATATCGGACGATTATTTATTTCCAGCTCCCTTATCGGCACCATCGCAGACTTTGCTAGTGAAATTTTTCACATTATTATTGAGATTATTGAGTATTCACTAGAAATGCTCATCGAACACACCTTGCATGCCAATCATCACCAAAGTGAAACCATGATTGTTAATGTGACCTTACTTATTGCAGTGTATTTGTTCTACAAGTTTGCATTTGTTGCTTATAAAGCGGCTATTAGACAAAAACGTCGCTACCAAGCCGCTTGGGTAAAACGTAATCGCAGAGAAGCAGCTACTTGGAAAGTACTCACTTTAGTGCGAAAAGTTGAAGTAGTGCTCACTTATATAGTCGGAATTAGCTTGATTTTATTTTTAATTACCCTGTAATCAAGAATACATTTTAACGCCCATCCTGAAAAACATAAAAAGCACATAAACTTGCGGAAAACTTTATCAGTTTCTGGTTAAATAGCAGAACACTCATAATCCCCTACAATAATAATTAAAAATGACAAAAATGTATAAACCAGTGGTACTCTGCTTATCAGGACATGACCCAAGTGGCGGCGCGGGCATCCAAGCAGATATTGAAACCATCGTAAGCCATCAATGCCATGCAACAAGTGTCATCACAGCACTAACCGAACAAAATACGCATAATGTAATCAAAATGCTGCCACAGCCCCCAGCGGCAATCATTAGCCAAGCACGCACCATATTGGAAGACATGCCAGTAAAAGCAATAAAAATTGGCTTGATTGGTCATATTGATACCGCCAAAGCCATACACAGCATTTTAATGGAATACTCATCCTTACCTGTTATTCTAGATCCCGTATTAGCAGCAGGCGGTGGAACAACACTCGCTAACAATGAATTAATTGATGGCATTATTGAATTACTCTTGCCCCGCACCACCATTCTTACCCCTAACAGTGTTGAAGCACGGCAGTTGGCAAAAACGGATGACTTAACAGATTGTGGTATAAAATTACTGGAACTGGGCTGTGAGTATGTATTACAAACAGGTGCTCACGAAGAGAGCAATGCTGTCAGCAATCAATTGTTTCACCAAGGTAAATGCATAGAAACTTATACGTGGGATCGACTGCCCCATAACTATCATGGTTCAGGCTGTACTTTAGCAGCCAGTATTGCCGCGCTCATGGCACATGGCTTAGAAGTCGAAACCTGTATGTTGGAAGCACAAGAATACACTTGGAATAGTTTAAATGCAGGTTACCAACCTAGCACAGGCCAACATATTCCTAATCGTTTATTTTGGATGCAAGATAGCGTATGAATTTCCCTGCAACTGGCTTGTATGCCATCACTAGAGCAGAAAATAAAACGGCTGAACAAGTTATTGCAGACGTTGCCGCCGCCATTGAAGCAGGCATCAGTGTACTGCAATACCGCGACAAACAGCCTATTGATGCCGTGTACTTAGCAGGTGCTTTAAAGGAACTCTGCCACGCCGACAACATCCCTCTTATTATTAATGACCATATTGGCCTAGCCAAACAAATAGGTGCTGATGGTGTACATATTGGTAAAGAAGACGGTCAACTCAAGTATGCCCGTACTGAACTCGGCAATAACGCTATTATTGGTGTTTCTTGTTATGATAATATTGAGCTAGCCAAACAGGCAGCACAAAACTCAGCCGACTACGTTGCCTTTGGCCGCTTCTACCCCTCTAGCTCAAAACCATTAGCTGCACCTGCACATATTGCTACCCTCCAAAAAGCCAAGGATTGCCTCTCTGTTCCCATTGTCGCCATAGGCGGAATTTTACCGACTAATGGCACAGAATTATTAACTGCTGGAGCCGACTTATTAGCGGTTATTGGTGGCATATTTACCGAAATGCCCTACCAATCGACGCTGACATATCAGGCACTATTCAAATGAAGCAGGTAGTCAATAAAAGTCTAGTTTCACAAAAATCTGGTGCAATTGCATGCCTACTAATGAGTACTGCACTCACTAGCTGTAGCACTCCAATCAAGCAGGCAGACAAACAAGCCAACTTGCAAGCAGGCAAACAAATAAGTTTCCAGCGCCATAAAGGCAACTGCTTAGCATGCCATGCAATAGAAGATGGTGAAGACCCTGGCAATGTTGGCCCTGTATTAGAAAACATACAAACACGCTTTAAAAATAAGGCACAATTAAAAGCCATCATAGCGGATGCAACCCAATTTAATGCCCAAACCAGCATGCCGCCCTTTGGTAAAAATAAAATCTTAACTCCACAAGAACTAGATCTAGTCGTTGACTATATCTGGTCACTAAACTAGGAAAGTTGATGCCCACAAAACGCCGTCATTTTCTCAAACAACTATTAACATTCAGCAGCTATACGGCAGGCTTATTATTGTCTAAAGTCAGCTTAGGTACTTGGCTCGCCAGCGACTTTAGCAAACAAGCTATTGATGCCACCTTAGCGCAACAGTTTGGCGAACAAATACTACTCACTACCAGCAAAATTAAGTTAAGGCTCCCCCGTGTTGCTGAAAATGGTTCAGTAGTACCCATTACCATCACTAGCTCCATTGATAATGTGGATACCGTGTATATTTTTGCCGAAAAAAATCCAGTGCCTTTTATTGCCAAATTTAGCCTAGATCCTGAGCTAGAAACCTTTATTGGCGCACGCTTTAAAATGAAAGAAACCTGTGACGTAATTGTCATCGTGCATGCAGACGGGCAATACTACCAAATCAGAAAAAGCGTTAAAGTAACCTTAGGAGGCTGTGGTGGCTAACCGATCTAGCATTAAAATTCGCAGCAAACGGCTTGCCGACCATACCTTGGTACGCACTTTGATCGCACACCCAATGGAAACTGGACTAAATAAAGACAAAGAAACTGGTCAATTAATCCCCGAGCACTATATCCAAAACTTAAAATTTAGCCACAATGGTAAATTGATGAGTGAGTGTCACTTAGGCTTTGGTGTTTCCAAAAATCCTTTTTTCTCTTTTAAACTCAAATCAGCACAAGCAGGTGATACAGTCGTCATAAGTTGGCAGGATAATTTAGGCTATAGCGATAGCTTAGAGCATAGTATTCGATGAAAATTTTGCTTATGACCACTTGCACAAAATCCTATGTAGGATGGGCAGAACGCAACGACTTGCAAAGTCGTGTAGCGAAACCCATCAACAATGCAGCTGCATCTATAGCAA
>CAZXJK010000123.1:0-4627 GCA_964640895.1 uncultured Methylomonas sp. | reverse complement strand
TCATCATCACCAGCACACCAACTTGGGCATCCCCAGCAGAAGACAACCGACACATAAGAGCCTTTTACCAACAACTATTTCCACAATTAACATTAGCTGACTATGCCAATGGCGTATATGCTATTGATCCCATTGCCAAAAGTTCTTGGCTCGCTATCGAAGAATTCCCACCCTATGAAATTGCACTAGAACAAGGTGAAACACTCTTTAAGCAACTCTTTAATAATGGTAAAAGCTATGCCGATTGTTTCACCAATCGAGGTATTGCCATCGCGCAAAACTATCCGTACTGGGATACAGCAACCCAAACAATTGTCACCCTAGCCAGTGCGATTAACACTTGCCGTCAGCAAAACCAAGCCACAGCATTAGCATACGGTACGGGTGAAATCACTCAAGTCATGGCTTATATGGCCTATACTTCGCGCGGACAACGCATTAACACCAAAATTCCTGCGCAATCACCAGCAGCCCTCGCCGCCTATCAA
The DNA here is from genome assembly GCA_964640895.1 of uncultured Methylomonas sp. Taxonomy (GTDB): domain Bacteria; phylum Pseudomonadota; class Gammaproteobacteria; order Methylococcales; family Methylomonadaceae; genus Methyloprofundus. The sequence continues at coordinate 4,139 of CAZXJK010000123.1, read as the reverse complement.
CAAGGTAAAGCCTATTTTTATCAACGCCGTGGACAACTCAATTTCTCCTGTGCCAGTTGCCATGTCGATAATGCGGGCAAATACCTACGTTCCGAAATCCTCAGCCCTGCCCTCGGCCATACTACCCATTGGCCGACTTATCGCTTAAATACCGGTGAAATGAGCACTTTGCATCGCCGCTTTGAAGTTTGTAACGAACTTACCCGTGCTAAAGTTGATCCTGCGCAAAGCACCGCATTGCGTCAATTAGAGTATTTCCTTAGTTATATGGCAAATGGATTGCCCCTCAATGGACCTGCAACGCGTAAATGACACATACCCACGTAAACTGTTTTGATGAAACCGCAGCCTTGATGCACTTTGCCTTGGCCAAACAAACCATCTTGGGCAATATGCCTATTCTCCAAGAGAGCCAACAAATCCCTATTGAAACCGCCAAAGGCCGTTGTTTAGCTGAAGATATAAGCAGCACTATTAATGTCCCTGCCTATACCAACTCTGCCGTAGATGGCTATGCGCTACACTCCAGCGATTTACCCACAGCCGGCAGCGAGCAAAGTTTAACTATCCAAACTACGGTATTTGCCGGACAGTTTTATGAACAAGCCTGCAAACCCCAACACTGTATCCGCATCATGACAGGAGCCGCCATCCCGACAGGGCTAGATACCGTTATTATGCAAGAACACTGTACTATCGAAACCGATAACATCCGCATAGATAGCAAACACCAATTGGGGCAAAATGTACGTCAGGCAGGTGAAGATATTAAGCAAGGCAGCACCGTTCTACAGGCAGGAAAATTATTATGCCCGGCTGACATTGGCTTACTTGCCTCACTCGGTATGACCACTATCAAAGTTAAACGCAAACTGCGCATTGCGATTGCTTCTACCGGCAATGAAATTTATAGCCCTTCGGCAACGCCAAGCAAAGGCGGACTCTATGACAGCAATCGCTATAGCCTCATGGCCGCATTAGACCGACCTGATATAGAAATCATCAATCTAGGCATTATTAAAGACCAAGAATCTGAACTATTGGCCGCTTTCAATAAGGCAGCAGACTACGCAGATGTCATTATTTCATCAGGGGGCGTTTCTGTTGGTGAAGCTGACTTCACCAAAACGGCATTACAAGCCGGCGGGCAAATCAATTTCTGGCGCATTGCCCTTAAACCTGGCCGACCATTAGCTTTTGGTAAAATAAAAAACTGCACTTTCTTTGGCCTGCCGGGGAACCCCATTGCAGTGCTGGTCACCTTCTACCAACTGGTACTGCCTGCTTTAGAAAAAGCACTCGCGATCACCGACAAACCTATCGCCCCGTTAATCAAAGCGCGTAGTTTAGAAGCCATCCACAAAAAAACAGGACGCACCGAAATTCAACGCGGCATCGTCAGCCAAACAGCAACAGGCGAATGGCAAGTCAAGACCACCGGCAAACAAGGCTCAGGAATTTTAAGCTCCATGAGTAAAGCCAATGCCTTTATTGTTTTAGAGCATGAGCAAGGCCCTATTAACCAAGGCGACTGGGTTAATGTGCAACTCTTTTCAGGTTTGTTTTAAACAAATAGGTAAGGCTTTTAGCAAATTTGACAGCCAGCACTTAAATTACTATACTCAAAATATAGTCATTAAAAGATAAGCTTATGTTATCAGCCATCTCGCATTTTTCACCCCATATCAGTGCGCTCTCCGCCGCGCATCCGCAAACGCGCGCCATCGAAAATGCGCCCAGCAATGCAACTGCCCCCGAAACAGTCAAACAACAAAATGCCGGCAAAAACAACCTAACCGCTGAAGAACTGGCAGAAGTACAAAAATTAAAACAACGTGATGCCGAAGTCAAAGCCCATGAACAAGCCCACCTCAGTGCCGCAGGCGGCATTGCCAGCAGTGGTGCTAGCTTTAGCTTTCAACGTGGCTCTAACGGTCAACGTTACGCAGTCGGTGGTGAAGTACAAATAGACACCTCCGCCGTTGCGGGTGACCCTGCCGCCACCCTCCGCAAAGCGGATATAATCAAACGCGCAGCCCTTGCCCCTGCCTCACCCTCAGCACAAGACCAAAAAGTGGCTGCACAAGCAACGTCTATGGCCGCCAAAGCCCGTGCTGAATTATTACAAATGGATCGAGAAAGTACCAACCCTGAAAATATTGATGATGTGGTAGGGTCTTTATTTAATCAGGCTGCTTAATTACAATAGTTCCTCATGCTACAGCATTCCGTGACGCAGGAGCGTCGCAAGCTGCATTCCCACGCTGGAGCGTGAGGAACGATAAGCACAATAATCCAATAATAGCCAAACCTAACTTTATCACCACAACTCTATGCCGACTGCACAAGACCCCGACCTAGATCTAACGTCATTACTCCCCCTTCGTGGCCTAGTGGTTACCCTGCAATTCACCCAAACCGCCAACCCCAAATTCTTCCATCAAGCAGCACTGACCGCCTTTATACGCTTTCTTGCTGGCTCTCCTGAAAATTACGACCAACTAATACGTCTTGATACCCCTGAGTCTGGGCGTATTCGCTATCAAGTTGGCGATTACTATCGCTTTATGCTCATTGGCCTGCAAGGTAGTGATATTATCCTGCAAACTCTGATCACTCAGCTGCAAAAACTACCACACTCCTCGCCCAAAAGCGCGCAAGAACTCCCGTTTAGAAATAACTGCAAACTGCTCAACCTGCAAGATGCATTCAGTGAACTCAGCATTGAATCCTTTAGCGAGCTTAGCCAATATGATTCCCTACAATTACAACAAGAAGTCGCCTTATGGAATGGGCAAACCACCCTACACTGGAATTGGGTCAGCCCAGTACGTTTATTGAAAACCAAAGACCAGCGTACCACGGCAAAACTAAAAGGTGAGCAACGTTATATTAGAGATGCAGCAGATTTAGACGGCAACTTATTATTCACCCGCTGCTACAATGCACTAGCAGACTTACTACGTCGGCGCAGCGGGCATAGTGGCACACTGGCTACCCCTCATAATATCCACATTCAAGACATGCACCTGTTTTGGCTAGACAGTCATTACAATGATGCACAGAAAAAAGCAACGCCGATGGGTGGCATGACCGGCAGAATCCACTTACAACTCCCCGCCAATCTTAGCCCAAGCTGGTGGCAGTTGCTATTGCTGGGGCAATATACCGGTATCGGCCAACGCAGTGCCTTTGGCTGGGGCCGTTATCAACTACAAACCGCACAGCAACACTACAGCTATCGCCGCATATTGCCTGCCAGCTCCTTGCTCAGCTTGGCACAACAAGAAGAAAACCTGCACAAAGCATGGCGACATGTCATGGCCGGCCGCGATGAACTTTATAGCCATAGTGAGGATTATGCCGAACAGTACCTCGAAACCGAACCAACAGATGAGCCGGCAGACACCCCAACGACCAAACTGCAACGTGACTTAGAAAAACTACTCAACAGCGACTACACCGTTCCCACTCTACAGGGTTACTTACTGCCTAAAAAAAATGGCGGTGTCCGCCCTTTGGCTGTACCGCCCATTTATGACCGTGTTTTACAACGCGCCCTAAGCCAAACCCTAAGCCCTGCCTTAGAACAACTGATGGACAAACACAGCCACGGCTTTCGTCCGGGGCGTTCACGCATTACCGCCAGCTATGAGATTCAAGCCGCTTGGCGTAGTGGCTATCGCTGGGTGTATGAATCTGATATTAAAAACTTTTTTGACAGTGTCAACTTAGAACACCTACGTGATCGGCTCAATGGTATCTACTATGGCGACCCAGTCATTAATGCCATCATTAACTGGATGCAAGCTCCCGTTCGCTTTCAAGGACAAACTATCGAACGTAAAAATGGTTTGCCACAAGGATCGCCACTCAGCCCCTTAATGGCCAACCTGATGCTGGATGATTTTGATAGCGATATGCAAGCTGCTGGTTTCTTGCTGATTCGCTTTGCCGATGATTTCATTATCCTTTGCAAAGACCCGCAACAAGCACAAGCGGCAGAACAAGCCGCACAACGCTCACTCGCCGAACATGGCTTTGAATTACATCCCGACAAAAGTCATATTACCGCTCTCGACGAGGGCTTTAAATATCTAGGCTATTTGTTTATCAATGACATGGTCATTGATGTCAGC
>CAZXJK010000122.1:0-7984 GCA_964640895.1 uncultured Methylomonas sp. | reverse complement strand
TATTGAACAAGGAGAATACAGTCATATGTGGGCTTATGAAGAACCTCCAAGGTATGAAGTGGATGATATGACATCTTTTTATTCTATAAAATGGCATGCTGGAGCAATAGCGCACGAGGCGACTCATTCAGAGTTATATCACCAATATCAGGCTAAGCATGGGCTTCCTGTGCCAGCAGGTATTTGGAGTAGTATTGATGCCGAAAAAATTTGTATAGAATATCAAATAGAGGTGATGAAAAAAATAAATGCACCACAAGCGGATATGGATTACCTAGATACGTTAGATGGTACTAGTTGTGGTATTGATGGCAATTGTGAATAGACATAAATAACAAATATATATATTTTTAAAATCTAATCGGCCAAGAGAGGCTCTCTTCTGGCTTTCATGATGTTGTCGAATAAGTGGCTCTGTACGTGGCGACATATTTAAGTCCTTCGTTACTAACGTGCATGCGTCCTATTTCTAACTAACCTTTTTTGCACCAGCAAGGATGATCTCATTCGTTGCGTACAATAACTGTGCGCCGTATGAGACCATCGCTAAATGTCAACCATCCTTGTTGATACAAAAATCCTGAGTGATAACTTCAGGGTGTTATTTCACGTACGTTTGTAAGACTAACCTTCATGACCTCGGGTTTTGTCAGTCAATAGCCCACTCTCTTTTTTTCTCTAGTCATCATAATATGCAAACGAGCCTGAGAATACGTTGTATATACGGCATATTCATGTGTTTTCTTCGGGCTGGGTAAAGTGATTCAAAACGATTTTATGTTATTGTTCCAGTATACATATACGTAGTTGTTTGGGGCTCCACATCTTTAATTCTTGGTTGGAAGTTTATATTCCAGTTTTATCTCGATTGTATAGCAGCTATTATAAATTATCCCAATAAAACTAAGCTTATCTACAATATAGGTATGACCGCAAACAGATAAAAGCTTTAACGGAACTAAATGAAGCTAGGCATAGGGCTGAAAAAAATGAGCAGTGGCTGGACATTACTATGAATAGTATGGGGGATGGAGTTATTACTACCGATGTTGAAGGTCGTATTACTCGGATGAACCCCGTTGCTGAGTTACTGACAGGTTGGCTGCTTTCTGAGGCCAAAGGAAAGGCATTAAAAACTTGTTTTCCCATTATCGATGCTTCCACGCGCGAGACTATTGATAACCCGGTTGAAAAAGTTATTTCAACTGGGAAAACGGTATTTCTGAGTAATCATACGACCTTGGTTGCTAAGGATGGCTCTGAGTATCAAATAGCTGATTCTGCTGCGCCAATACGCGATGCAGATAACAATATTTTAGGGATGGTATTGGTCTTTAATGATGTGACTGAGCAATATAGGTTGCGAGCAACATTGGCTGAGAGTCGGCGCAATTTACAAGCGATTATGGATCATTCGCCAGCGGTTATTTATGTGAAAGATGTTGAGGGACGTTATAGTTTTGTTAATCAGAAATTTGAAACTTTATTTCATTTGCAGCGTGAGCAGCTAGTCGGGAAGACTGATTACGAAATATTTCCGCATAAATTTGCGGCTGAATTTCAGCGTAATGATAAGGCTGTGCTGGAGGCGGGGCATGCTATTGAGTCAGAAGAGTTGGTGCCGCAGGATGATGGCTTGCACCACTACGTTTCCACTAAATTTCCGCTGTCAGATAATAAAAAGAATACATATGCTGTATGTGGTATTTCTACAGATATTACCCAGAGGAAGCAAGCGGAACAAACCATTATAGATAGTGCTCGGAGATTGGCTGATGCCCAAGCAGTAGCTCATATTGGGGATTGGGAATTGCAATTACCTAGCAATCAACTTATATGGTCGGATGAAATTTATCGTATTTTTGAGCTGGACCTTCAAACATCTAATGTTGATTATGATACATTTTTAGAACGCATCCACCCTGAAGATCGAGAAAAAGTAAGTTCTGCTTATTTGGATTCGGTGAAAAATAAAACATTTTATAATATTGAGCATCGTTTACTTATGTCTGATGGGCGTATTAAATATGTGCATGAGCGAGGTAAGACTTATTATGATGAAGCTGGAGAGCCAATGCGCTCTGTTGGTGCGGTACAAGATATTACCGAACGTAATGATATGGAACAGAAATTACGTCGCAACCAAAAGATGGGCTACCAACTTAAGACGGGACAAAAATGTAGGCTGGGTTAGCTTATCTAGCGAAGCGCAGATAACGTAACCCAGCATTTTACGTATACGGGGCTTTGCTGGGTTACGTTTTTTTACTTCGTTAAAAAATCTAACCCAGCCTACGGTGTCCCGTCTTAAGTGCGTAGCTCAGGCTTTAGTCGGTCCCCAAGTACCATACTGATTTATTATTGATTATTGATTATTGATTATTTAGAGGGGCTGTACTAGCCCCATTAGCGCTAAGCTTGTAGGTGAAATTATCGAAGTTATTGCATATTTTTTTAGCTGGTAGGCCCATGAATATCTTCAGGATCCCCTTCATAAGGTGTTGCATATTTACAATCTTTTTGCGGACAGACCTTTTCAGGGCCGCGGCGCTTAGTGGTTTTTAGCGTTAAAATTGGCCATTCGCAGGTTGGGCAAGGCTCATTTACAGGCACATTCCAGAGGGCATAATCACACTTAGGATAGCCCGAACATGAATAGAATACCTTGCCATTACGAGACTTGCGTTTCAGAATGCTACCATCTTTACATTTAGGGCAAGCAACCTCTGTATCTAGTGGTTTTTCTAAAGGTTCAATAAACTTACATTTTGGATAGTTGCTACAGCCAATAAATTTACCGTAACGACCTGTTTTAATGACTAAGTCTGATTCACAACTAGGGCATTTACGATCAGCAATAATTTCAGGTTCATTAGACTCAGTGCCATCATCATTTAAATTGCGGGTATAAGAGCATTCTGGGTAATCCGTGCAACCTATAAAACGACCGTTGCGCCCTAAGCGTATAGACAGTTGTTTGCCGCATTCCGGGCACTTTTCATCAATGGCTTCTTGGGTAACATCTTTACGCTGCACTGACTCTTCTTTTTCATGAATCAATGCCGTAAAGGGCGACCAAAAATCACGTAGCAGTGGAATCCAGCTTTTTTCACCGCGAGAAACGGCATCTAAGTCATCTTCTAAATTAGCGGTAAAGTCATAATCCACATATTTAGTGAAGTGCTCGGTTAGGAACTTGATAACAATACGGCCCACGTCGGTTGGGTAAAAGCGTTTTTTGTCCAAAGTGACATATTCGCGATTCTGTAATGTCGAGATAATTGAAGCATACGTGGAAGGGCGACCTATGCCATATTCTTCGAGGGATTTAACCAAGCTTGCTTCACTGTAGCGTGGCGGTGGTTCGGTGAAATGCTGGTTGGTAGCAATCTCGTTTAACTGTATGGACTCACCCTCCTTCATAGGGGGCAAAAAGGTTTCTTTGTCGTCACCTTCCTTGCCGTCATCTTTGCTCTCCATATACACCGCCATAAAGCCAGGCTTGGCGATAACGGATCCTGTAGCCCGGAAAATATGTTTGCCATCTCCACATTCTAAGTCCACCGATACTGTGTTGATGGTTGCATGAACCATTTGACAGGCAATAGTTCGCTTCCAGATTAGGTCATATAACTTAAACTGATCGCTACTTAAATGTGATTTTAAATTTGCAGGCGTTTGGTGGGCTAGCGTTGGGCGCACTGCTTCATGCGCTTCTTGTGCATTTTTTGATTTAGTTTTAAATTTTCGTGGTGATTTTGGCACATTTTCAGCACCATATTTTTCTGTAATTAATTCCCGAATATTTTCTAATGCTTCATCGGCTAAATTAACCGAGTCCGTACGCATATAGGTAATTAAACCAGAGGTTTCACCGCCGCCAATATCGATACCTTCATATAGTTGCTGGGCAACCATCATGGTACGCTTGGTGGTAAAGCCTAGCTTACGTGCAGCTTCTTGTTGTAATGTTGAGGTAGTGAAAGGTGCTGCTGGGTTGCGTTTGCGTTGTTTTTTCTCTAATTTTAAAACATTAAGATGGCCGTCTGCAGCAGCAAGCAGTGCTTGTTTGGCTGCTTGTGCAGGCTCATCTTTTTCGATACTGAATTGGCTCAGTTTTTTGCCATTGTAATAGCTCAGTTTCGCTTTAAAGTTTTGTTCAGCATGGTTGAGTTTTGCATCTATACTCCAATACTCGCGTGTTTTAAAAGCTTCTATTTCTAGTTCGCGCTCTACAATCATACGTAAGGCAGGACTTTGCACTCGACCCGCTGAGAGGCCTCTGCGTATTTTTTTCCACAGTAGTGGCGATAAATTAAAACCTACCAGATAATCGAGTGCGCGGCGTGCTTGTTGGGCATCAACTAAGTTAGTAGCAATTTCTCCAGGGTTAGCAATAGCGTGAGTTACTGCTTTTTTGGTGATTTCGTGGAAAACGACGCGATGCACCGTTTTATTTTTGAGGAGTTTTTTAGCTTTGAGTAATTCTAATAAATGCCATGAAATAGCCTCGCCTTCCCTATCAGGGTCAGTTGCAAGATATAAAGTATCTGCGCCTTTAAGCGCTTTAGTAATAGCCTGAACATGACGTTGATTGCGTTCTTGCACTTGAAATTTCATGGCAAAATCATTGTCAGGATCGACAGCGCCTTCTTTGGGGATTAGATCGCGTAAATGTCCATAAGAAGCGAGTACTTGAAAATCCTTACCTAAATACTTTTCTATGGTTTTAGATTTTGCTGGTGATTCTACGATGATTAAATTCTTGCTCATGCCTATTCCTAATTTAACCTATATCCTAATTTAAAAGAGTGGGTGTTTCGTGATAGATAATATTTTCCATATGTGCGATAGCAAGCTCTTCATCGGGTTGACTTAATAAAACAATCAAAGCAATCCATTTTAGCTCTTCTATCGATATTGCCTGGTTTTCGATAGCCATGGCGCGGTCTATAACTAATTCACGGCTAGTAGGTGTTAAGATATTTAGGTGCTCCAAAAATAAAATAAAACCACGGCATTCCATGTCTAGTTTTTGTATTTCTTCCGTACAGAAAATACGAAAATTTTCAGTAGATTTAAAGAGTGGCTCTTCTTGTAATGCAAGCGTATCTAACCACTCAAAGGCTTTAAGAATATTTTTGTTATTAAACCCTGCTTCTTTAAGCTCTGTTTTTAACAGGTCGGTATCGGGGATGACATCAATTTCACTATCTATATAATTTTCAAAGAGATAGATTAGTACATCGAAAATATCTTCATTCATTAATATGCCTATTTGTTGGCTTGCTTCCATCAGGAAAGCTATTTTATACGTGTGTAGCAACCACCGTTAGTGTCGCTAATATACCCTTGTAGTTCTAGAATGAGCAAGTGTGCTGCAATATTTTCTATGTTTTCGCCTGTTTCATTGCATAAAGTATCCATAGAGGTGGGGCTGTAATGAATATAATTCAATAGCTTTAGTTGTTCTTGGCTGAGATCTGTTGTTTGAGCTGTTGGTGTCATCGTGGCCGTTGTGGCCGTCTTTGCATGCTGGAATAAATGACTCAACTCATCCAATATATCTTGTGTTGTTTCCACTAATTTTGCACCTTCACGGATAAGTGAGTTACAACCACGTGCGAGTGGATTATAAATGGAACCTGGGATAGCAAATACTTCCCTACCTTGCTCTAGTGCCATACGTGCAGTAATAAGTGAGCCACTTTGTTTGGCGGCCTCTACCACTAATAAGCCCATGCATAAGCCACTAATAATGCGATTACGTCGTGGAAAGTGATTCGCTCTGGCCGCAGTTCCTGGTGGAAACTCAGAGATGAGTACGCCGTGTTTGACTATGTCGGTAGCCAGATCCTTATGTGTGGCAGGGTAAACTCGGTCTAAGCCTGTTCCTGTGACGGCAATGGTTGTTCCTTTTGCTGCAAGCGCACCACGATGACTAGCGGCATCAATGCCAAGTGCTAAGCCGCTGGTGATGGTAAATCCAGTGGTGCTTAGGCTATGAGCAAAATCAGTCGCAATTTGCTTGCCTGAAGAAGAGGGGTTGCGGCTGCCGACAATGGCTATTTGTGGGAAATGGACTAAATCAATATCGCCACGAGCAAATAGTATGGGGGGAGGGTCTGCTATTTCTTGCAATTGTTTTGGGTAATTTGCATCACTATAGAGTAATAGATGATTGTCAGTTTGAGCGAGCCATAATAAATCTTGTTCAACAGCATGCCAGTCTGGATTTTTTATGGCAGTAATGCTGGGATCACGCAGTGCTAATTTGCGTAGGGTGGCGTGTGATTCTGCAAATAACTGTTCAGGAGGGCAATAGTCTAAGCATTTTAAAAAAGTTTTGCTACCCACGCCTGGCGTACGCAAAAGCGCAAGCCAGTATTTTAATGATTCATCTCGGTGTTGGTCTTTATTTTTCAGGTGTTTGTACCAAGTCCAAAACACGTATGTTGCGTGATGCATGCATAATTAATGCATAGCTTACTCGCTCAAAAGTACGGAAAACTAACACAATCCCTGCCTCTTCATCGGGTAGTTTAACGAGTTCGTTTTTATTGATATGAAAAGGGTCGGGAACTAATTTTCCTTTTTGGATGATGCTAAGAATATGCCCTTTTTTTAAACCATCTTTTTCACCTTTATTTAAGACGATAACGTCGTATTGCCCCAGTTCTTGTACGCCATTAAGAACACTAATAATGGTGCTGTTTATTTGTTTGCTTGGCGGAGTTGGGAAGAAGTTGAATGACCCAGTGTTTTCGGAAGTTGGCATAAGACGGTCGCCACGGCGTACTTCACGGTCAGCATTAATAATACGCAAAGTGGCGGGGTCGCCAAGATTCAGAATGATATTATCCGCTACATAGATAGCTTCATAGCCTAGGATTTCATCGGTATCAGGGTCTTGGAGTGTTTTTCCAGGGCGATAAGTCGTATAAGCCAAATAGTCAGGCTTTAAAATTGAGCGTGCATAAAATTTAGTGCCAGCCCCTGCAATCAGGTGCTCTCCTGCAAAGTCAATAATATAAGGGGCATTTTCTAATTCATCTTTAGTGACGATTTTAGGTGAGCTGAGATAAGGTGCAATCGCTTCGAAAGGAATCATGGCAATGGCATCATCTGTACCATCAGGGCGCATATGAGGGTATAGAACGCGCTCATTATTACTATTGACACAAAGCATAGGCTTATCATCAATAAAGCATAGGGTGATGACATCTCCAGGGTAGATTAGATGTGGATCTTTTATTTGACCATTGTGTCGCCAAACATTGGGCCATTGCCAAGGGTCTTTTAAAAATTTTGCTGAAATGTCCCATAAGGTATCGCCTTTAACAACAACATGACGTGAGGGCTGAGAAGGCTTGAATTCAATAACATCAGCCCAGCAGGAAAGGCTAATTAGGAAATTGAAAATAAGTCCGATAAAAATGCGATAAGCCATGTTTGTTTCCTGATTTATAGTCGCGCTGTTAAAGTGATTGTACTCAAAGAGTCTACCAGTTTCCTTGAATTTTTGCCTTTCTTTTGTATTGCTTTATTTTGTATTATGAAAGTCGTTACATAGCTGGTTTTGCTGTGATTATCAGAATGGTAAATAAAAATTTCTGTTGTAGTATTTTTTCTTGGGTAATTACTGAAAGTGCTTTGCTTTTTATAGTTAAATAGTTCTACACGGGTGTTGCAAAGTATTTAAAGTTTAGATGATTCCAGGTAAAATTCTAGTAAAAACTTATGTTACTTTAAAATATAGGCAAAAGAGGATGAATAACATACTATGGCACATCCCAAATCATTCTGATTCTGGGCATAAATCTAACGATAGGAATTAACATGAAAGAAATTACAGTTGATAGCAACCCAAGTGAAGCGCTTTTAAAAGAAATGGGGGCTGCTCACTGGCCAACATGGGAAAAAGAAGTGTCTGTATTCCCATGGGAATTCGTTACGACAGAAACAGCACTTATTTTAGAAGGTG
>CAZXJK010000121.1:0-8003 GCA_964640895.1 uncultured Methylomonas sp. | reverse complement strand
CGGACAAAAAGACCAACAAGATTGGATGATTATTTTTTTCCATCTCCCTTATGTAGTCATTATTTTAAATTTTTACTGTAGATAATAGTTAGGCTGAATTTTTAATGTAGTGGCATGATAAGAGATGAGTATTTAATACTCATCTCTTAGGAATTTATTTAACTCATTATATTATCATGGAGAATGATTGACGCGTAGCTAAATCTGGAAAATAAAATTTGTTATTTCAAGGGAATACAAGAATACACCATGTTCGATTTATTGGAGTGAGTGCAGTCACGGCAGTATCGCAACTAAATATAAGCATTCTATGTGTTTGGCTACAAAATAATTATGAAGGTATATTATTTAATGTAATGCTTTGTATATCCATTAAGTTTTAAGTTATATCCGTGTATATAAAGGTAATTTAAGTTAGGCACCTGGAAACAAATAATCATCCATCTTTTCTGGTTTTTTTGTCCGTCATCAGTACTGTAGCAATCGTTACGTAGCCTGCTATGCGCCTATTGCTACAGCACTAATGACAAACAAAAATCCTGCCAAAATATTGGATGCTTATTTATTTCCAAGTGCCTTAGGTTGCTACTGTTTTATGGTGAGAAGCCTTTCTTATTTTGAAACCTGCGTGTTCTCTGTGGTTTAATGCATATATACGTTATCTAAATGTAAGTGGCAGAGGTAAATTATGGAAAATATAAGTAATGAAAAATTATTAGCGACGCTAGAACAGTATATTCACCAAAAAATACAGGATGATAGTGTAGAACAGCTGATTGTATTTACACGGCAATATTATGGATTTGCTGCTGTTGAGGAGTTGTCTGATAAGAGCATGGAAGATTTGTTTGGTGCAGTTTTATCGCACTGGAACTTATTTTTACATCTGTCGGTAGGCGCTGAGAAAATTCATATCTATAACCCTTCGCTGGAAGAGCATGGTTGGCAAAGTACGCACACGGTAATTGAAATTGTATTGCCCGATATGCCCTTTGTATTGCAATCCATTACCATGGAAATTAATCGTTATGGCTTTGCCAATCAGCTGGTTCTACACCCTGTTTATTGGGTACAAAGAAATGCGAAGGGTAAATTACTTGCTTTAACAGATACGGAACAGACAAGCTCAGTAAGAGAATGTGTCTTACATATCGAGATTAATCGACAAAGTGACCTTGAGTTAATTAGTCAATTGCAAATAAGTTTGCAACAAGTTCTGCGAGATGTGCGCGCTGCAACGGAAGACTGGCAGCCTTGTATTGAAACTTTGCAAACTGAAATTAGGACGCTAACTGCAATTGGTAACCCTGAATTAGCTGAACCCATTGAGTTTTTACAGTGGCTGGAAGATACCCATTATGTGTTCTTAGGCTATCGAGAATATCAAATTGTTGAGCAGGCTGGTGAGTATGGTTTTAGTGTTGTTGCTAATTCTGGTTTGGGTATTTTACGCGATAGTATTGCCAAAATTCCAGAGAAAAACTTTTTGCCTATTAGTACTGATGTCTATCAAATCCTAAGCAATGATAATCCGTTAATGATTACCAAAGCCACTAGCAAAGCCACTGTGCATCGTCCTGTATTTATGGATTATATTGGTATCAAACAATATGATAATACTGGAAAAGTTGTTGGCGAAAAGCGTTTTCTAGGGCTTTATGCGTCTTCTGCCTATTCCTGTGAATTAAAATCCATTCCATTGGTGCGTAGCAAAATGAATGCTTTAATTCATTCTGACCTTGCAAACAGCTCACATACCTCAAGAGCATTGATGTATGTTTTAAATTCATTGCCACGAGATGAACTGTTTCAAGCAGGTATTGAACCATTGTTTACCTGTGTTAGAGGCGTGTTGAAATTGCAAGAGCGGCAACGGGTACGGGTATTTGTGCGCCATGAAGTCTATGGACACTTTGTCTCTTTATTGGTTTTTGTGCCGAGAGAACGCTACAACACTGAATCACGCATAAAAATTCAGAACATTTTACTGGATATTTTTCAAGGCACTGATACCGACTTTAGTGTCAACTTGACTGAATCTATCTTGGCCAGAATTCATTTTATTATTCATAGCAAAAAGGGCTGTTGTATTGAATATGATGTCAAAGAAATAGAGCAGCGAATTATTGCTGCTCTATCAGATTGGCACGATGAATTAGCCACCGAATTACATTATATATATGGTGAAGCAGAGGCTAATCAATATTTACAAGATTATCGTGATGGATTTTCTGCGGCTTATAAAGAAGCCGTTTCTGCACGTACGGCTTTATTGGATTTAAAACGTTTTGAAAAAATTGAACAACAAGATTTATCAGTACTTGGCGTTTTATACAGTCCCCTAACAGCGACAGAAAATAAACAATTATATTTCAAATTATATTGTTTTGGCGAGGTAGCCTCTTTGTCGCGTAGCTTACCTATGTTGGAAAATATGGGCGTAAAAGTCTGTAGCGAACATCCTTATGAAGTGAACAAGCTAGGCCAAAGCAAACCTTTTTGGATTCATGATTTTGGGCTGGGTTATACACAAGTTGCTAACCTTAATATTGAAGCTTTAAAGCCTAGATTTCAGGATGCATTTGAACAATGTTGGGCAGGACGAGTCGAGAACGATGGTTTTAATGCCTTGGTAATTAGTGCCGAATTAACTTGGCGTGATGTCAATATTTTGCGAGCCTTGTACTTTTATCTCAGACAAATAGGCATTGCTTTTAGTCAAAGCTATGTTGAGCAAACACTGGTGCATAATGCTGCAGTTGTGCAATTATTAGTTAAATTTTTCAATGTGCGCTTTAATAGTGAAGGTGAATTATTACTTGATTCTAGTCAATATGTGCTTGAGATTGAAAATTTGATTGAACAAGTTAAGTCTCTAGATGAAGATCGTATTTTAAGGCGTTACCTGAATTTAATTTTAGCTACTGAGCGTACTAACTTTTTTAAAGAAACCGTGGATGAATTAGGTATTCCTTATTTTTCCATCAAGTTTGATTCTGCCAAAGTAGATGAAATTCCGTCACCAGTACCTTATTTTGAGATTTTTGTTTATTCACCGCGCTTGGAAGGTATTCATTTACGTGGCGGAGCAGTTGCCCGAGGTGGCTTGCGTTGGTCAGATCGACGTGAAGATTTTAGAACTGAAGTGCTTGGTTTAATGAAGGCCCAGATGACAAAAAACTCGGTAATTGTACCAACGGGAGCCAAAGGGGGCTTTGTCGTCAAAACAGACTGTGCAAAAGAAAAGATGGCAGAAGAGGGTATTGCTTGTTACCGTATCTTTATTCGTGGCTTGCTTGATATTACCGATAACTATGCCGCGAATGGAGTACTTAAGCCACAACAAGTGCAATGCTACGATCAGGATGATCCTTATTTGGTGGTTGCAGCTGATAAGGGAACTGCTCGGTTTTCTGATTATGCGAATGCATTAGCACAAAGCTACCATTTTTGGTTGGATGATGCGTTTGCTTCTGGAGGGTCGACAGGTTACGACCATAAAGAAATGGGGATTACAGCTCGTGGTGCATGGGTTTCAGTACAGCATCACTTTGATAATCTGGGTATAGATATTCAAAACAAACCCTTTACTGTGGTAGGTATAGGAGGGATGGCAGGTGATGTGTTTGGTAATGGCATGTTGTTATCCAATAAAATAAAATTATTGGCTGCATTTGACCATGAGTCTATTTTTCTTGACCCTAATCCCAATACAGGAAGTAGCTTTCAAGAACGACAACGTTTGTTTAAGTTGGCTGGTTCAGCATGGCATGATTATGATGCGAGTCTCATTTCGACAGGTGGGGGGGTATTTTCTAGGCAGGAAAAAGTGATTGTTATCAGTGATGCTATGCAAGAAGTTTTAGCCATTCATGTGACACAATTAACACCAAATGAACTGATTAGGGCTATTTTGATGGCTCCAGTAGAGCTATTATGGAACGGTGGTATTGGTACTTATGTGAAAGCGAGTACTGAAATAAATAGTGAGGTAGGCGATCGAGCTAATGATGCATTACGTATTAATGGGGTGCAGTTGCGCTGTAAAATAATGGGAGAAGGCGGCAACTTGGGGTTTACCCAGAGAGGACGTATTGAATATGCACTCAATGGTGGTTGCATCAATACTGATTCTATTGATAATTCTGCAGGAGTCGATTGTTCTGATCATGAAGTTAATATAAAGATTTTGCTGAATAGCATCGTATTGCAAGGTGATATGACTGCTAAACAACGTAATAAATTATTAGCCAGTATGACTGAGCAAGTGGCTGAGTTGGTTTTAAAAAATAATTACCTGCAAAATCATGCGATCACCATGATTCAGCATGAAGCCCTGCATGTTTGGCAAAGCCTAAAGCAGTTAATCACTACCCTGGAGAATAAAGCGCATTTAGATTGTGCTTTGGAAAAATTGCCTAATGAAAAGGAAATGCAAGAACGAAAAATTTCTAGCAAAGGCATGACTCGCCCTGAAATATCAGTATTACTTGCTTATACTAAGCAGTTGTTAAAAAAAGATTTATTGTCAGAGTCTTCACATATTAACTTGGAGCTCTATAAGCATGTGCTAGTTGATTATTTTCCTGAGCAATTACAACAAACTTATAAGCATGAAATTCAGCAGCACCGTTTGGGTAGAGAAATAGTAGCCAACCAATTAATTAACAGCTTGGTGAATAGGTTGGGCATTATTTTTCCACATCGTTTTATGGCAGAATTAAATTGTTCAGCAGCTGAATTGGTCAACACCTATCACCTAGTGTGTCGAACTTTTGATATAGAAGTTATCTGGAAAATGCAGAGTGAGCTTGATGGTGTGGTGAGTGAGGAAATTTTAGAGGATATCAAGTTACGGATTAGAAAATGGGTGGAACGTGCTATGTATTGGTTTGTGCGTAATGAGCCTAATGCAGAAGTTGCTGAGCATTATGTTGCCTCTATTGAGCAATTGGGTGATAGCCTCAGTAGTTTGGTCACTAAAGCCGAACAGACGCAGATAGATAAACAAGTTGATGAATTGATTAATGCTGGGGTCAGTGCCAACTTGGCTTTGAAAATTGCTCAAAGTGATGTGCTTTCTGCTTGTTTAAATGCGATAAGAGTGCAGCAAAAAAGTCATTGCTCATTGGCTGAAGTGGCTAAAGGCTTATTCTATCAAGCCAGTGCCCTCAATTTAGGTTGGTTACGCCAACAAATTTTATTATTACCTAAAGAAACGACTTGGGAAGCCCTATCACGACGCGCAATGATTGATGAATATAATCAATTAAGCTGTGTCTTATTACAAAGTGCTTTATCTGAAGAGGGAAGTTCCGTTATTGAAAAACTAGAGGCATGGCAGCTTAAAAATGCTATGCCACTGGAACGTTATATGGCACTTATCAAGTCGGCAGAAGCTGATGATAGCGTACAGTTAGAAAAAATTGTGGTGATATTAGGGACTAGTTGGAATTTGACCGTTTATGGGAGTTAATACTAGGCCATAGTCAATAAAGCACGAAATATCAGCTTTTTTAAAAAAGCCCGTCATTCCCGAAGTCTTTTTATCGGGAATCTATGCTTACCCATGAGATTCCTGCTAACAGCATAGGATGACGAAGTATAGCTGAGGGTTATGGGTAATCAGGTACTTTTACTTTTTTGAATGGCGTTATTGCAATGTATCTGCACTGTCATAATTTATGCTATAGTATTTAAAGGTACTACCTAGTAATAATAGAGATTTTTATATGGCTACATCCATTAAACTTGATGATGATATAAAGCATCGCATTCAACACCTTGCTGACTTGCGCCACCGTTCGGCACATTGGATCATGAAAGAAGCAATTCGAGATTACGTTGTTCGTGAAGAGTCACGAGAAAGCTTCAAGCAAGAAGCATTGGCTTCATGGAAGGCTTATCAGGAAACGGGAGAACACCTTACTGGTGAAGAAGTGCGAGGGTGGTTAAAGGGGTGGGGGGCAGATAATGATAAAGAGCTACCTCCATGCCACGAGTAATCATAACCAAAGGTGCAACACAGGGTTTAGAGCGTTGCCGACGGTTTCTGGCCGAGAAAAATTATCATGCTATGAAAAGGGCTGCCCTTGCAATTGAGCATCAATTTTTACTTTTGGAAACGGAACCTAAAGTAGGCAGGCCATTTGATGAGCTTCCAGAGCTGCGTGAGTTAATCATACCTTTCGGAGACTCTGGCTATGTGGCTCTTTACCGTTATGAAATGCATTCTGGTACTGTTTATGTACTCGCTTTTCGACATCAGAAAGAAGCGGGTTATCAATAACCATTTTATTTTCCCTCACCAAAATGGAAGTTAATCCATTTTGGTGAGTTTTAATCCTGTAAGTATTTGTTTGATTTTGAATTATAGACTGTTTAGAGTTTAAATAAAAATGGGTGAAGGTATTGATAAACGTATTATACAGCACTCATATTATGATTCTTATTCAAAAAAGAAATAACGTTAGTTCAAATAGTGGTTGATAGCTTCTAAATCTAATCTACTCAAGCTATTGGTGACATTTTTCAAACGTATGCCACTGATTAAGAATTGATAACGCGCTTGCGCATATTTGCTTTTGGCACTGGTCAGGTTTCTAGTGGCAGCTAAGACATCAACCATAGTTCTAGTACCGACTTCAAAACCAGCATCGGTTGCTTCTAAGGCACTTCGCCCAGAGGTCACGGCTGCATTCAGTGCCTGTACTTGGCTGATACTAGCCATGACCCCACGGTAAGCATTTTTAACCTCTTTGGTTGCTGCTCTCTGAGTTGCAATAAGGTTTTCATTTGCTTGGGCTAATTGGTACTCAGCCTCACGGGTTCTAGAATTAACTGCGCCACCTTCAAAGATAGGGATATTCAATTGCATGCCTATGCTTTGAGTGTTTCCGTGTGACCAGCTGTTACCACTGTTGTCATTAAAACCAATATGGCTAACAATATCTAATTGTGGGTAATGTCCACTGCGCTGTAATTCAATGGTATCTTGCAGGATTTCCGTTTCACTTTTTGCAATCAAAATTTGTAAGTTTTGCACTAAAGCACTGTTATTCCACTCTTCTAGGCTGGCTGGTACAGGTTGGTTAAGCGGCAGAGTTTCACCTAAGGTAGCTAGTTTTGCAGAGTAGGGGCCAATAATTTCCATTAAGGCTTCTTCAGCATTATCAACAGCATTAACGGCTGCAATTTCATCCGAACGACTTTGGTCATAACCTGCTTGTGCTTCATAGACATCAGTAATGGCAATTAGACCGACATCAAAACGTTGTTTGGCTTGCTCTAACTGCCTTCCAATCGCATTTTTTTCGGAAATAATAAACTCCAAATCATCTTGAGCTGCCAATACTGCAAAATAGGCGCTGGTTGTTTTGGTGATTAAATTTTGTTGTTCAGCAACATAACTTGCTTCAGCCTGTGCAATTTGTTTTTCAGATTGCGATAATTGTACCCATTGATCCCAATGAAATACTGGTTGCACCAAGTTCATGGTAAATTGACCATCCCAGTAATTATTTCTGGTAGATTGGCCAGGAAATTGTTGATTAAAGAGTGATTCTTGATATTGCCATTGGTAAGCATATGAACCATTAGCCGTTACTGTTGGTAATAAGCGAGCAATACTTTGATCCTTCTTTTCACCGACGGCCAATTTATTGGCTGCTGCTTGCCGTAAAAATGGGTCATTTTGCAAAGCAAGATCGTATGTTTCTAATAAGTTTTGTGCTTGGCAAGTAGAGGATATTAAAAAAATGAGTGCAATTGCTTTTTTATTCATAAAGGAATTTTTAGGCGGTTGGGACAAAATTGAGCATACGCAAATAAACAGGATATCGTTAAGTATAGATTAAAGTAGCCTATATTTGCATTAGATAATCATTTCATTATACACCCTGAGGTTTTAATAATACTCTGATGTATAAAATCTTAACCATTTAAAAAATGGTGCAACCCGTCCTCCTCGCAAATCTCAAACAACTTTTAATTGTGAAAATGCA
>CAZXJK010000120.1:0-8028 GCA_964640895.1 uncultured Methylomonas sp. | reverse complement strand
TCACCGACTGTTGCGCTGATGGGTTGCGTACCACTCAGTTCGTTAACGATGGTTTGCACCAGTTGTGTATCTAAAGCGCCTAAAGCACCTAGTGCTGGTTGCTTTAGGTCAATAATATCAGCACCCAGTTGTTGTACTGTGCGTGCCTCATTCAGGCAATTGACACTGGCCAGCATACGGCTCATATCGCTTGTGACTCGCGCATTTTTTGTTCGATAGCTTGAGTGACCCAGCCCCAGGCTTCTCTTTCTCTAGGGCCTGCGGTTTTGTTAAAGCCGATATGTAAGTAATCCAGCTCTGAATTTATTTTTCCGGCAGAGAGGCGATTAACACGACTGAGTAATATTGCGGCTTCCAGCACTGAGAATTGGGCGCGGTTAAAGCCTTGAAATGCTTTTTTATTAACGCGATGCACAGCTTTACAGAATAGTTTAGGGCGCACAGGGTCATCATCCACATGGGTTAGTTCAACTTCGCAATACGCTAAGGCATTGGTTAAATAATAGCCGTCTATCTTGCTAGTTTTGGCAGAGTCCCAATGATAGCGTCCTGTTAAACAGCCGGCAAAAATCCGGACATCATCACAGAAATTGATGGTTGCCGTTTTGGTGCTGAGGATGTTATCTAAAGTAGTAGATGGACGGAAGGGCAGAATAATGAATTCATCTCCTGCGACATGAATCCCCATTGGGGCAGTGTGCGGTTTACCTTGGTTATTTAGGGTGGTGACGATAGTTTCTTGGATCATGATTTTTTTAAAGTTGTGCCTGCGGGTTTGAAAGTATGCAGGTCTACGGTTTGTGCGTTAATTTTTGCGGCGCAGCCCCAGTTTAAGGCTTGGTCTTGGTTAAAGCGTTTGCCAAGTTGCCATGCTGTCTCAGCGCGAGCGAGTTCCACGCCTAAGTAAAAGGCATGTCCGGCATCGTCTTCGACTTGTAATTTGGGATATAAGTCAAAGGGGTCGGTAGCGGTATGTAGGCCGTCACGATTATAAATATGTACGCCTTCAGTACTGATTTGAATGCGAAAACTTGGGTCTCTTACTTGCGCGGCGAATTCTTCTATTTCATTGAGTTGATAGGGAAACGGAGAAGGTTCGTGCAAGGCCATTAAGTCAGGGCTGATATGTTTTGGCAGAGTGTTATGCGCTTTGGCAGCATGCATAATACGTCTGGCCAAATCAGCTTCTTTGATCGCGCAACTAGCATGCTGGCTGACTTCGGTTGCCAAAATATTATTAATGTTGAGTTCGGAACACATGCCTAATAGTATCGCATTCATACCCGCTGTATCGGCATGGGTTAATTCGGTAATATTGCCTACACCCAGCATCATTTCGATCTTGGGGTATTTTGTGCGCATTGTGTGGTAGCGCACCACCGATTCGGTAAAGCCAAAGTGAATCGGATCCAGAATAGGGTCGACAATAAAGGCTCTATTTTTTTGTTGTAGAGTTTCGATAACCCTATCCAATGAACTTAAATCAGTGTGTTGTTCAGGGATAATAATGGGGGTGCTATCGACTTCATCAGCGATCCATAAGGTACTTTCGTGCAGGCTGAGCATATAATCTGCACCAGCCTTGGCACCACGTAATAAGTCATCTGCCTGCAAGGAATCAATACTCACTAAAAAGCCTTCTTGCTTTAAAGTACGAATAATATCTTCCATGTGCGGGAAAGGCGTATCGGGTAAACAGCCAATATCAATGACATTGGCACCGTTGCTTTTATAATAATGTGCACGTGCCAGTACATCATCAACACTCGCATTAGGTGCATCCACAATTTCTGCAAAAATGTTGACAGCATATTGGCTTAAATCAATATGTAGCGCTTGTTTGCCAAAATATAGCGGTAAGTCTTTTAGCTCATCAGGGCCGCGTTCCACGGGCAGGCCGAGTGTTTGTGAAAGTGCTTCTAAATCACCTCGACAACGGCCAGGTAAGATGATGCGATCAGCATTAAAGGTGTCTTTTAAGCGCCGTGCAATCATATCGGCAGTCATTAAAGCGGCTACTTTTACACCAATTTGGTGAATGGTATAGCTAAATTCTGGCTGCATTTTGCTTAAGATTAGCTGCAGTTGCTTCTCTGCCAATTTGCCTGTTAAGAAAAGTATGTGTTCGCTCATGCTAACGTAGCAAGACGTTGCTGCAGTGCTAGCTCAAGTTCGGTGACGCTTTCTACGACAGTGGTGTATTCAAAACTGCGTATTTTTTCGGTTGCTTCCAAGTCAATTTTGCGCGGGTATACCATGACTTCACCACCTGGTGCGGTGGTTTTCATTTCTGGTGCAATATCACAGGGATAGACAATGTTTTCAATACGACATTTGCCCGCTTGTGAATATAAATTGGTGACTAATGAATCGGCAATACCTAGTACGCATTTGGCGATGGTATTCGATGTGGTCGGTGCCAGCACTAATGTATGGTAGTATCCTTTATAAAATAAGCCGACAGGTGGCGCAGAGGCCGTTTTGTCACGATAAATGCGGACTTTATCGCGCAAGTCGTTAATATGGATGCCGTACATTTTTAAAACCTCTTCCCCTGCCTTACTTAGGTATAAGTCGACATTACCAAGAGTCAGCATAAGAGCGATGCATTCTTCAATATAATGTCCTGAACCGGTAACGGCCCATGCGATGCGAGGTTGATCCATGCTGAATGATAAAATGATATAAAAAACTTTCTATTATATACGTTAACTTACTGATAGTGGCGTATTTCTTAATAAAAAATATTTATTTTGGAGTGTATATGGGTCTGTTTAGTAATATAACGCAGCCAATGATTATGGGGATATTAAATGTAACTCCAGATAGTTTCTCGGATGGTGGAGAATTTACCGGTATTGATAGTGCATTAGTACAAGTGCAAAAAATGCTGAATGAAGGTGTAGATATGATTGATATAGGCGGGGAGTCTACTCGCCCGGGTGCAGAGTCAGTGTCGGCAGAGGAGCAGATTAAGCGGGTGGTGCCTGTTATTCAAGCAATCCGTGCCAATATCTCGGCTGATATTGCCATCAGTATTGATACCACTCTTGGTACAGTCGCTGCCGCAGCGATTGAGGCAGGAGCAACGTTGATTAATGATGTGGCTGCAGGGCTGCATGATAAGGCGATATTATCGGTTGCGGCTGAACGTGATGTGCCTATTATATTGATGCATATGCAGGGACAGCCAAAAACCATGCAAGCTGAGCCATATTATGCGGATGTAGTGCGTGAGGTATTAACGCATTTGCGTGTGCGTATTGAGGTGGCTTTAGTGGCGGGGGTCGCCAAGCATAATATAGCGATTGATCCAGGTATTGGTTTTGGTAAGCGTAAACAGGATAACTTGGATTTGTTAGCGCATCTGGATAAATTTGTAGCCACAGGCTACCCGGTTTTATTGGGCACCAGCCGTAAGCGTTTTATGGGCAGTATTTGTGCGGTTGATCAGCCTAGTGAATTGGTCACAGCAACGGCGGTGACGACTGCTCTTGGTGTTATGCAGGGTGTGCAAATGTTTCGGGTGCATGATGTGAAAGAAAATAAGCAGGCTCTGGATGTGGCTTGGGCGGTGAAGGCTGTAAGTGCACACAGGTAATATTCTCTGCCATTTACATATTGCTAATCATTTGATCCGCAAACTCACTACATTTAACTTCGTGAGCATCTGGCATTAAGCGTGCAAAATCATAAGTAACCTGTTTACTGCTAATGGCTGCATTCATCGCTTGGATAAGTATATCTGCCGCTTTGGTCCAGCCAAGATAGCGTAGTAGCATTTCTCCGGAAAGAATTAAAGAACCTGGATTAACCTTGTCCAAATTAGCATATTTAGGCGCGGTACCATGGGTGGCTTCAAAAATTGCCGTGCCTGTTTGGTAATTGATATTACCACCAGGAGCGATACCAATACCGCCAACTTGAGCAGCTAAGGCATCCGATAAATAATCACCATTAAGATTCATGGTCGCAATCACATCAAATTCTTCTGGGCGGGTTAGTGCTTGTTGCAAACTAATATCGGCAATGGCATCTTTAATAAAAATACGACCACTGGCTAATGCGGTAGCTTGTTCTTGGTTGGCAGCAGATTCACCTTGCTCGGCTTTGGTTTGTTGCCATTGCAGGTCGGTATAAGTCTGTTCAGGAAATTCGCGTGTTGCTAAGGCATAGGCCCAAGTGCGAAACGCACCTTCAGTGAATTTCATGATGTTACCTTTGTGCACAATGGTAACACTTTTGCGCTGATTGCTAATGGCATATTCAATAGCGGAACGAAGCAAACGCTCGGTGCCTTCTTGCGAAATAGGCTTAATACCAATGCCAGAGCTTTCTGGAAAACGAATTTTACTAAAGCGTTCTGGGAAGTTTTCTTGTAGTAGTTTTAAAAATTTAGCACTATCAGCACTACCTTGTTCGAATTCGATACCGGCATAAATATCTTCAGTATTTTCCCGGAAAATAACCATATCAACAGCAGCAGGATTTTTGACGGGTGAAGGTACGCCTTTAAACCAGCGCACTGGGCGTAAGCACACATATAAATCCAACTTTTGTCTTAAAGCTACATTTAATGAGCTGATGCCACCACCAATGGGTGTGGTTAATGGGCCTTTGATGGCTACTTTGTATTTTTGACAAGCGGCAATGGTCTCGTCAGGCAGCCAGTTATCAAACTTGTTTTTGGCTTTCTCGCCCGCATAAATTTCTAGCCAATGAATTTGTTTTTGCTCGCCATAGGCAGCTTTAACGGCAGCGTTGAGCACGCGGACTGTGGCTCGCCAAATATCAGGGCCAGAACCATCGCCTTCAATAAAGGGAATAATAGGTTTATCTGGTACCTGTAACTGACCTGCTACTATTGATATGCTGCTGTAGTTTGCAATGCTCATGTCTGGCTCCTGGTGCTGTTAACGCAATAGAATGGTGCGGCCTAGCTCTACGGATTGTAATGCGGCGACGATAATCTCACTGTTAGCTTTGGCATCTTGCAAGTTTAATTGCAAAGGCTTATTGTTCAGTACACAATCACAAAAATGCTCAACTTCTAATTGGAAATGGTTGGCTAGGCTCAAGGTTTCTGTCTGTTGTCCCTCGGTATCGCTAGTCCACGATATGGTCGGTTCTTCCGTGTGTTTGGCCCAAACGTTATGGCATTTTATGCCGCCTTTAGTACCAATAATTTCATATTCGGCACGGCGGGCATGTTCAAAGCTAAAATCAAATTGAGCATATCGGCCATCACCAAAATCAATAGTGCCGCTACTACTAATATCAGCACCATGCTCGTTATGTTTAGCCATTGCAGACACGGCAACGGCAGGTGTACTACCGAAATGAAACCTAGCCGCATGAATAGCATAACAACCAATATCCCACATGGCACCACCACCGTCACTAATAGGGCGGTCAACCCGATATAAACGTGCGGGTTGCATAGGGTAGGCAAAAGAGGTGCGCACGGTACGAACTTCGCCAATAGCACCTGAATTGATGATGTCTTGAATGCGTTGATGTTGTGGATGAAAGCGGTACATAAAGCCTTCCATTACCAATACTTGCCGTTGTTGGGCTGCGGAGGCAATCTTTTTGATATCCTTGGGGTTTAAGGCCATTGGTTTTTCGCATAAAACATGTTTGCCTTGTTTGATGGCGCGCAAAGTCCATTCAGCATGATCTTGAGTAGCAAGTGGTATGTAGACGGCTTGTACATCGGGATCATTGAGTACCGCATCAGGGTGTTGGTAGATGCGCACGTTTTCAATGTCAGGTGCGTATTCTGCAAGAGTGGCTTCGGCGGCACCAGTTCTGCGACTGGCAATGGCAATTAGTTCACTATTTCGGGCGGTGGTAATGGCGGGCATTAATTGTTGGTTAATGCGTGCCGCACCTAGTATCCCCCAACGTAATTTGGCTTGTGTCGTCATAGTTTATAGCTCCCTTTTATTATTGTTGGATTAAGAGAAGTATATACGCAGTGTAAGAGAAATTGTAGGATATTTGGCCTATTCAAAAATTGTAAAACGTATGCTATCTTCATAACCTACAGGATTAGCTAGATGTGACCAGAGCTTGTTTAGTGGAAAGGATGTTCTATGCCAACTATATCTAAATTAATAGGTTTGCCGCGTGCCGATGATTAGAATATGGTTATCTAGTTCTCGGGCATGGATGCTGGCTTTCTCCCAAGTTGCCAGCAGGTTTGCGTGCAATGTACTAAAGACACTGCTGGTTAATCGATGTGGGATACTATTCAGTTCGATATTAAATTTAGCCAGTTCGGGAAAATCTAAGGGAGATGGAAAAAAATAATCATCCAATCTTGTTGGTCTTTTTGTCCGTCTTTGGCGGTGTCGTAACAGTTACGTAGCTTGCTACGCGCCCGTTACGACACCACCAAAGACAAACAAAAATCCTACCCAATATCGGACGATTATTTATTTCCAGCTCCCTAATGGGTCATTCAGATTTTCTAAAAAAGAGATATTGTTAGGGCTGGCCTGCATGGCATCATCAATTAGCCATGCTTCAATTTCAAACCCCGCGGTCAGCGGTTGTTGTGAGCATTGCTCTTGGTCAATGAGTTTTTGTAAGTATTGCGTTTCTTGAGTTAATCGTTGATGAAATTCATTAAAGTCATCTGCATGAAAGCAATCAGCATTTATTTCCTGTCCCATAGGTAAGCTCGTTAGGCACTTGGAAATAAATAAGCATCCAATATTTGGGCAGGATTTTTGTTTGTCATCAGTACTGTAGCAATAGGCGCATAGCAGGCTACGTAACTGTTGCTACAGTACTGATGACGGACAAAAAAACTAGTAAAGATGGATGATGTGTGTTTCCAGGTGCCTTAGTGTGTCGCTAAGAAATCTTATAGCTAAAAAGATACGCCAATACCACCTAGACCGCAATAGCCATCTGGGTTTTTAGCTAAATATTGTTGGTGTTCATTTTCTGCATAATAAAAAGTAGGGGCAGCTTTTATCTCTGTGGTTATTTTTCCAAAGCCAGCGGCAGTCAATTTTTGTTGATATTTTTGCCGAGATTGACGCGCAGCATTAAGTTGCTCGGTATTGTTAGTAAAAATAGCAGAACGATATTGCGTGCCGACATCATTGCCTTGGCGCATACCTTGGGTTGGGTTATGAGCTTGCCAAAAGAGACCGAGCAGTTGTTGATAACTGATTATTTCAGGGTCAAACATTATTTTGACAACCTCAGTATGTCCTGTTAATCCTGTGCAAAGTTCTTTATAAATAGGGTTGGGTGTTGAGCCTCCTGCATAGCCTACTGCAGTGCTGTAGATGCCTTGCTGTTGCCAAAAGAACCGCTCTGCCCCCCAAAAACACCCCATAGCAAAAATGCTTTCTTTGATGTTGTTTGGGAACGGCGGATAGATAGGATTAGAGGTAATGAAGTGTTGCTCAGATATGCAAATGGCACTGGTTCGACCAGGAAATGCTTCACTGTTGCTGGGTAATGTTAATTTTTTTGATGAGAGGAGCATATGTCAAGTAGTGTTGCTAACGTTGGGTTTTAATTGTACCAACATATAAATGGGGGGAAGCATTTTTTTCATAATCTCTGAATTTGTATCATTAAGCACGTAAAAAGTAGCTTGTGACTATGGTTGTATTTTTTAAAGAGTAGTCACCTTTGGTTGATTTTTGGGAGCTGGATGTCTATTTTACTTTAATTTAATTAGTGTGTTACATGATTTTTCTGTGAAAAAATAAAAGTTAATAAATTTTCAGCAATTTTTATAGAAAAAACTATACTTCACCCTAGTGGCTTTAAAAATATGATGATATTAATTATGAAATATAAAAACTTAATTTAAATACTAGGTATTGAGTTGTTATTTATTTTTTTATGCTTAATTAAATTATTTAGTAGTATAAGTCCCATGACCTTGTTTATTAAATAAGGTGAAAATATGTTAGTAAGTTATTTTATTTAATAGTGTGTTGTAACTGGGCGTGAAGTTGAAGTGATGGAGCTAGTTTATAGTGGCGAAGATAACTT
>CAZXJK010000119.1:0-8232 GCA_964640895.1 uncultured Methylomonas sp. | reverse complement strand
TTTATCCTGTAGGCTGGGTTAGATTAGTAAGCGAAGCGCAACTAACGTAACCCAGAATTTACACATATACTGGGCTTTGCTGGGTTACGTTTTTATTGCTTCGCAAAAAAATCTAACCCAACCTACAGGGTAAGCTATTGTTTACTCCTGTATTTAGAAAGCAAGCATTTCTCTGTTTGTACCTTGTCCTCAAAAACCGTTCCTAAGGTTGCTGGACTATATCTTTATTAATTGAATGAAAGGAAGAATATTAATGATCAAATTTGTAAGAATAATAATGGCTAGTTTTTTACTAGTTTTGCTAAGTGCTTGTGCAAATAATCAGGCACCATTAGTCGTAGAACAAAAGCCGCAAGTATTGGTTTTAGATCTCTCGCAAATAGCTAAAGCAACAGGTAGAGATAAAATAATAGCTGAGCAGATGGGGCAGGCAAATGCTAGGCTTGAACAGCAATTGGCTGATTTTAAAGAAAAAATAGAACTGCAGCTATTTGAAGAAAAGAGCAAAATAAAGTCAAAAAAGGACAAGCAAGCCCAGCAAAATTTTCAAGAATTTATGCAGAAAGCACAGAAACAAATGCAGTTTGCACAAGCTCAAGCTAAGCAGAAATCTCAGCAGTATAGAATAAAGTTAGTGCAAGATTTTAAAGATGACGTTAAACCATTAGCCAAACAAATTGCTCAGAATCGTGATGCTTCTATTGTACATTTTATTGATGCGTCGTCTCT
This sequence comes from uncultured Methylomonas sp., assembly GCA_964640895.1. Taxonomy (GTDB): domain Bacteria; phylum Pseudomonadota; class Gammaproteobacteria; order Methylococcales; family Methylomonadaceae; genus Methyloprofundus. The sequence continues at coordinate 7,503 of CAZXJK010000119.1, read as the reverse complement.
ATGGCATAGTGAGTCGGTTGATATTACTGATGCAGTGATTGCTATGATGCCTGTGTCAGCAGTAGCAGCAGAGCCTGTTGTTGAGCAAGGTGTAGCTAATCCATAAAACTTAAATGACAAATATTTTCCTAATGGCAAGTTAATTGCTTAGATTGAAGTAGAGGACAAAATAATGGCAAAAGATGTAGTGGCAGATGGCGAAGAAAAAAAATCATCCAAAATGATGATCATTATTATTGCTGTTGTCGTATTATTAGCAGGTGGAGGCGGTGCTTATTACTTTATGTTTATGGGAGATGATACGGCCTTAGAAGAGGGGGCAGAGGAGGAAGAAGTTGTAGAGGAGGAAGAAGAGGATCTTGATACGGCTTTAACGTATTTTGATATGCCCAAGCCTTTTGTCGTGAATTTCCCTAAAAGTTCTGGCATTAGGTTGTTACAAGTTTCCATCGCATTGGCAACGGAAGGTGAAGCTTCGGTAGAAGTACTAAAGAAGCATGAGCCGATGATTCGCAATAATTTATTAATGTTGATTAGTGGTCAAATGCCTAGTGACTTGAAAACCGTAGCAGGTAAGCAAAAACTTCAAGAACAAATGTTAAAAGAAGTAGGCAAAATCATGAAAAGAATGGATGGTAAGAATAAAGTTCAAGATGTATTTTTTACTTCATTTGTTATGCAATAGTCATGTCGACAGCTGATTTATTATCCCAAGATGAAATTGATGCGCTTTTACATGGTGTTGATGATGGCGAAGTTGAAACCGAAGTTGAAGAGGAAGTCAGTAGTGATGCACGCAACTATGACTTTGCCAGCCAAGAGCGGATTGTACGGGGTAGGATGCCGACTTTGGAGATGGTTAATGAGCGTTTCGCACGTTATTTTCGTATTTCATTATTTAATTTTTTACGTCGATCAGCAGAAATTTCAATTTCAGGTATTCAAATTCAAAAGTTTTCTGAATATGTACAAGGGCTTTATGTGCCCACTAATTTAAATATTGTCCGCTTTATGCCATTACGTGGCCGTGCCTTAATTGTTATTGAGCCACGCTTGGTTTTTACTGCAGTAGATAATTTTTTTGGTGGCGGTGGTCAGTTTTATAATAAGGTAGAAGGGCGTGAATTTACACCGACTGAAATGCGCGTTATTCGATTAATTATTGATTTGATTTTTAAAGACTTGCAAGAGGCCTGGAAGCCAGTGCTTGCACTTGAGTTTGAGTATATGAACTCGGAAGTCAATCCTGCCTTTGCCAATATTGTCAGTCCGGCAGAAATTGTTGTCGTGTCGACGGTGCATATTGAACTAGAAGGAGGAGGCGGTGATATTAATATCGCTATGCCGTACTCTATGATTGAGCCGATTAGAGATTTATTAGATGCTGGTATCTCTAGTGATCAAGGTGAATCAGATAATAATCGTTGGCAGTTGTCTTTGCGTAATGAAGTCATGCGCTCAAAAGTGAATGTGAGTAGCCTGCTGGTGGAGAAACAAGTAAAACTAAGTGATATTTTGAATTTTAAACAAGGGGATGTTATTCCGATTGACTTGCCTAAGGAAGTTAAATTACGAGCGGAATCCGTCCCTATTTTTACTGGAGAAGTTGGCTTGTCTGATGGCAATTATGCAGTAAAAATAAAGGATAAAATATTACCTGAAAATTTATAAGAGTGATTACGAGCAAAGAAGGTTGGGATAATGAGTGAAGATGATAAGGGTGATTTAGGTGATGACTGGGCTGCTGCGATGGAAGAGCAGGGTGATACGGATGGTGATGCAGGTGCTGATTGGGGCGCTGCGATGGAAGAGCAGGCAGCGACTGAAGGCCAGCAAGCCACTGAAGCAATGGCATTTCAGGAATTAGAATCGGATACTGATGGGCTAGGTGCGGGTGATGATATTAATTTGGATGTCATTTTAGATGTGCCCGTGACTATTTCTATGGAAATTGGGCGTACCCAAATTAATATTCGTAATTTATTGCAGTTAAATCAAGGTTCTGTTGTTGAATTGGATCGCTTAGCAGGTGAACCCATGGATGTCTTGGTTAATGGGACTTTAGTTGCGCATGGCGAAGTAGTGGTTGTTAATGATAAATTTGGTATTCGCTTAACAGATGTTATCAGCCCTGCGGAACGGGTTAAAAGATTAACCTAATGCAGCGTTTAATATTATTTTTGTGTTTAAGTGGATTGCATAGTTCTGTTTTTGCAGAAGTTGCATTGACACAAAATTCCAGTAGAACATTAGTATTGGCTGATTTAATGCGCTGGGGCGGAGCACTGATATTTGTTTTGGCTGTTTTCTTGGCGTTTGTCTGGTTATTACGCAAAACAGGTAATTATAATTCGGTAAGCGCTAAGCAGTTACAAGTTATCGGTGGCTTATCATTAGGTGCTAAGGAGCGAGTAGTGCTATTACAGGTTGGTAAAAAACAGCTTTTGCTGGGGGTTAGTCCTGGTCGAGTTGAAACCCTGCATGTCTTAATGGGGGATGAGTGTTTAAATATACCAAATGATCAGGGGCAAGCAGGTGAGTTAGGTAGTTTTGCTCAAAAATTGACCCAAGTTATGCAGGGCCAAGCACGTGAATAGGGTTATTGTCTGCGCACTATTGCTGCTATTCAGTATGCTACAACCTGCTTATGCAGTACCAGGTATTGATGCCTTTACCGTTACCACGAATCCACAGGGAGGGCAGACTTATACGGTAACTATCCAAATTTTAGCGTTAATGACTATGCTGACTTTGTTGCCGGCTATGTTATTAACGATGACTTCGTTTACACGAATTATGATTGTTTTAGGTTTGTTAAGACAAGCATTAGGAACGGGGCAAGCACCAAGCAATCAAGTACTACTGGGTTTATCATTATTTTTAACTGTTTTTATCATGATGCCCGTTTTTGACAAAATAAATACACAGGCAGTACAGCCTTATCTGGAAGAAAAAATTGATGCAGTTGCAGCTATTGAGAGAGCGGCTGGCCCTTTGCGTACTTTTATGCTCAAACAAACTCGTGATGCAGATATAGAGCTGTTTATGCGTATTGGTAATATAACAGACCTTGAAGGACCTGAGGATGTACCATTTTCATTACTATTGCCTGCTTATGTGACCAGTGAATTAAAAACTGCCTTTCAGATTGGCTTTTTAATTTTCTTGCCTTTTTTGGTGATTGACTTAGTGGTCGCCAGTGTCTTGATGTCAATGGGGATGATGATGTTATCGCCGATGATTATTTCTTTGCCCTTTAAAATCATGTTATTTGTATTAGCAGATGGTTGGTCGATGGTGCTAGAAATGTTGGCGGCTAGTTTTTATGTGTAAGGTGGTGGTATATGACACCTGATACTATTTCACTGATTGCTCAGGATACCGTTTTAGTGGCCATTAAATTAATTGCCCCGATTTTGCTCTCTTCTTTAGTCGTTGGTTTGATTATCTCCATGTTTCAGGCGGCAACTTCCATCAATGAGCAAACTTTAACTTTTATTCCTAAGTTGGCAACTATCATTATTGTATTGATAGTTTTAGGGCCGTGGATGTTACAAGTGTTAATTGATTTTTTTCAAGATCTTATGTTGCAAATTCCTACCTTAATAGGTTAAACTTTGAACTTTACTGAGCAGGAACTACTCTCTCAGGTTGCTTTATTTATCTGGCCTTTTGTGCGTATTAGTTCCTTGTTTATTGCGATTCCTGTCTTTAGTGCGCGCAGTACCCCTGTCAAGATACGTATCATCATTGCATTTCTAATCACTTTGATTATCATGCCATTTTTACCTGAGATGCCGCCAGTAGAAATGATGAGTTATGAAGGTGTTATTGTTACCGCTCAGCAAATGGCGATAGGTATCTCTATGGCTTTGATTTTACAAATGGTATTTGCTGTCATGCTGATTGCTGGACAGTTGATTGCTTATAGTATGGGCTTAGGGTTTGCTTCTATGGTTGATCCAGCCTCAGGTATACAAGTGCCAGTCGTCGCACAAATCTTAATTATCTCTGCTAGTTTGTTTTTCTTGAGTGTTAATGGACATTTATTGGCGATAGAGCTGTTGATCGACAGCTTTACCACCTTGCCTATTGCCATGGTGGGTCTTACTAAGGCTGATTTGTGGGCAATTATTCTTTGGAGTGGTGAGATGTTTGCTGGCGGAATGTTGCTGGCATTGCCGATTGTTGCTACGGTATTATTTATTAATATTAGTTTTGGAGTTGCAGCACGTGCAGCACCACAATTGCAGATTTTTGGGATTGGTTTTCCTATTACTATTATGGTGGGTATGGTTCTAATTTGGATCACGATACCGCATATGGTGGACATTTTTGCGAGACTGCTCGCGGATGGTTTTCAATTTATCAAACAGATTCTACGCGTATAAATGGCTGAAGATTCAGGGCAAGATAAAAGCGAAGAGCCCACCGGGAAACGGATTGCAGATGCGCGTAAGAAAGGACAGATAGCGCGATCAAAAGAGCTGGATACTTTTGTGGCCTTAATGACAGGTTCGGTCATGTTGATTTTTTTAGGCAAAGACATTGCATTAGGATTAATGAGGCTGATGCAGCAGCAGTTTCAACTAACTCGTGAGATTATTTTTGACCCTAAAAGTATTTCTATTTATTTTGGGCAAGTTTTATTAGATGGCATATTGCTTGTCGTTCCCTTTATCTTGGTAATGGGCCTGATGGCACTGATTACCCCAATGATGATGGGGGGGTGGAACTTTAGTACTGAAGCAATGCAACCAAAATTATCCAAATTTAATCCGCTCAAAGGGTTAAAGCGCATGTTTGGTGCACAAGGGTTTATTGAGTTGCTTAAAGCAATTTTAAAAACTGGTTTGATTTTATTTGTTGCTAAAATTTTGTTTAATCACTATTTGCCTGAATTTATACGTTTAAGTGCTAATAGCTCAGTAAAGGCCGCTATTTATGCCAGCGGTGATATTATTGTATTTTGTTTCTTAATTTTAAGTTCCACCTTGTTTTTAATGGTCATGATTGATGTTCCCTACCAGCTCTGGAAGCATAAAAAAGAGTTGAAAATGACCAAGCAAGAAGTCAAGGATGAGAGTAAAGAATCGGATGGTAATCCACAAGTTAAAGGCCGTATTCGGCAATTACAAATGGCGATGGCACAAGGAAGAATGATGCAGGATGTGCCTGAAGCGGATGTTATTGTCACTAATCCATCACATTTTGCGGTGGCTTTAAAATATGATCAATTTGGGTCTGGTGCACCTATATTGGTGGCGAAAGGAACGGAGTTAATTGCTGCCCAGATACGTAATATTGCATTAGGGGCTGATGTGCCCTTGGTTGCTGCTCCGCCTTTGGCGCGTGCTTTATACTACTCCACAGAGATAGGTGATGAAATTCCTTCGGGATTGTTTTTGGTGGTCGCACAAGTATTGGCTTATGTTTATCAGTTAAAAGCAGTGAAAACAGCAGGTGGGGATAAACCGGTCATGCCGAAAGACTTGAAGATCCCTGATGAATTTAGGCAGAGTTAAATATAAGTACCTAGGAGGCTGTCCAAAAATAGAAAAACCTATTGCGGAAAAGCTCTTTTGGCCAGATTTCCCGATCATTTTCGTTAAATAGAACAACTATTCGCCTCAAATGATCGAAAAATCTGGCTCAAAACAGCTTCCCCTCACTACGGTTTCTATTCTTGGACAGCCTCCTAGAGCAAGCTTGTTATAACAACTGCCATTTATTATCAATCAGTCCATGCAAGGGCTTATAGTTAGTTTTATAAGACATTTTCTGACATTCTTCTATCCAATAACCTAAATAAAGCCAATCCAAACCTAATTGTTTGGCATGTTCAATTTGCCAGAGTACTGCAAAAACACCTAAGCTACGAGAAGCAAACTTAGGGTCAAAAAAAGTATACACTGCTGATAGAGCGTTATCTAATAAATCTACCACAGCAACTCCAGCGAGTTCATTGTCAATAATGAACTCGACGAATATCGTGTTGCACCAGTCACTGCCTAAAAAGTGAATATACTCTTGTGGGTTGGTGTTGAGCATTTCACCATCTATGTGTCGGTTGCGAAGGTAGTGGAGGTACAGATCATAATGAGAGCGTTCAAAAAGAGCGGGTTTGATATTGACTACAATATCAGCATTTTTCTTTAAGGTTCTACGCTGCTGTCGCGATGCTTTAAAATCTGCAACCGTTAAACGGGCTGGGACACATTTTGTGCAAGCAGCACATTGCGGCCGATAAACATGTGAGCCACTGCGCCGAAAGCCTTGCTCAATTAGTTGTGAGTAGAGCGCAGTATTTAGTTCCAGTTCAGGGTGTACATAGGCAAATTGAGCTTGGTGTTGCTCTATATAACTACAGGGATGTGGGGAATTGAGGAATAAGGGGATGGATATCATTTTTGCCAAGCGTGTTGATGAGGCTGACTGGGGTGATGTTGTCCCAGAAGTGAGATAAATTGGTTACGGTTTATTTCTTTGGCACCTAGGCTGGCTAAATGTTGGGTGTGTACTTGGCAGTCTATGAGTTTATAGTCCCAATCAGTAAGATGTTGTACTAAACTGATAAAAGCAACTTTGGAAGCATCGGTTTTGCGATAAAACATGGATTCGCCAAAAAAAACCTGGCCAATGGCAATACCATATAGACCGCCGACGAGTTGTTCCTGATGCCAGACTTCAATAGAATGTGCATGACCTTCATTGTGCAGCCTGATATAGGCTGCTTGCATTTCTTGAGTAAGCCAAGTACCTTCCTCATCGTCACGCGGGGCAGCGCAAGCATTAATAACCTCTGCAAAAGCATGATCAAAACTAATCTGGAAGGTTTGTTTGCGTAAGGTTTTTTTTAGGCTTTTGGAGATATGCAGATTGTCAGGAAAAAGCACCAAGCGTGGGTTGGGAGACCACCACAAGATTGGCTCGCCTTCGCTATACCAAGGAAAAATACCTTGAGTATAAGCACTTATGATGCGTTTAGTCGATAAGCATCCACCGACAGCAAGTAAGCCATCTGGTTCTGTTAGCGCACTCGTAACAGGCGGAAAGTCTTGGTTGGCAAGCTCTGGATCAATGTAGGGTAACATAACTTATAATATAAATGATTCTGTAGGCTGGGTTAGATTATCTAGCGTAGCGCAGATAACGTAACCCAGCATTTTATGAGCCCTCGAAGATGCTAGGTTACGTTGTAGCATTTTGTTATTTAATGAAAATACTTTTTAATTTAACGGTAGAGAGCTTAAAGCTAATATTCTATAAAAATAAATACACTGAGTAGTTATTGGTTTTAAAGCCCTAGTTTTGCATATTCCATCAAGGCCATAAGAATGTGAGTAAGGTTTTGTGGGTATCTTCGGGCTATTATAATAGACTAAGGGAGATGGAAAAAAATAATGATCCAATCTTGTTGGTTTTTTTGTCCGTCTTTAGCGGTGTCGCAACAGTTACGTAGCTTGCTACGCGCCCGTTACGACACCACCAAAGACAAACAAA
>CAZXJK010000118.1:0-8320 GCA_964640895.1 uncultured Methylomonas sp. | reverse complement strand
TCTTATTAAATCCTCGTCCCTTACTGCCTGAAGATGATATGGGGTGGGGGGGGGGTATGAACTTCTGTATTGATTGAAGTATAGCTGTTTCTATGCATTATCATCAAATATGTTTTTTTATCAATAGCTAATGTTGTAGGTGATAGTGTGTCGGCTTGTTAGCTTACGTTCCTAACCATAAGCTTTACAGCAATAATTTCTGAATATCATTTATTTCATTTTTTGCCTGATCCAAAATATTAATACTGGCATCAGCATCTAAGTTGCCTGAGACCAATTTATGATAGGCAGGTAACTGGTCGAGCTGGGGCATTTTTTTGGGGTCTATTTTGCCAATATAACTATGCAATTGTGAAATCATGACAATATCAGCATAATCTGGTGCTTTTTGTTCGTCACGAAACCAGTTTTCGGAATTGATAATGACGTTGGTAAAATCTTCATGAAAGTCCCACTTCTGTAAAATTTTTACACCAATTTCAACGCGCAGTTTACGAACTGTGTCAGTTAAGTCTTTAGGTGTCGCTAAAATATCTGGCTGTTTATCGGCATAAGTTAGAATGGGCACAATACCAATATCATGAATCAAACCCGCTAACATTGCTTTATCTGGGTCAAAGCCTGGTGTTTTATGTGCAAGTACTGCTGAGATAGCCGCAACATAACTACTATGTGTCCATAACTCATGCATTTTTTTGCGAATGAGGGCAGATTTAGCATGAAAGATGCCTTTTAAAGCAAACGTAGTGATAATTTGTTGTGCGCTTTTTAGGCCTAGACGGGTCAGTGCTTCCGGGCAGCTCTCAATTTTTCTACGTCCACGGTATAGTGGGCTATTGGATATTTTGATGAGACGTGCAGTAATGGACGGATCTATTTGTACTACCCGAGCAATTTTATTGTTATTCGCCGAGCTATCATTAATGGCGCGTTTTATATTAAAGGCAACATCAGGAATAGTGGGCAAGTTGAGTGAGTCAGATTGCATAAATTTGTAACAATCATGATACAGCCTATTTTTTGCCAAGCTTGCAGGTGACTCACCCGCTTTTGCAGTTGAACTTTTTTGATCCATATTGACTATTTTAAGGAATGTTGCCCTGATACATGCGGAATTAGTTTAAAATTACCACTTTTAAGCGTTATTTTTACATTATTAATATTTTATGCAACAAACATCTGTAGAAATCAGAGAAACATTGGTAACAGTGCGTGATTATATTCGCTGGGGAGCCAGTCGTTTTGCCGAAGCTAAACTGTTTCATGGGCATGGTACTACAAGTGCATTGGATGATGCAGCAGCTTTGATTTTGCACAGTTTGCATCTACCCTATAATTTATCGGAAAGTTATTTTAGTGCACGCTTAACTAATGCGGAACGTCATAAAATTATTGACCTGATCAATCATCGTATTACCACGCGCACTCCATCAGCTTATTTAATGCATGAAGCTATTTTTGCCGGCTTGTCATTTTATGTGGATGAACGGGTTTTAGTGCCTAGATCGCCTATTGCCGAATTAATTACCAGTCACTTTGAACCTTGGGTTGAGCCTGAACAAGTTCAGCATATTCTTGACCTATGTACGGGCAGTGCTTGTATTGCAATTGCTTGTGCTTACGCTTTTCCTGAGACGCAAGTCGATGCGGTCGATTTATCAGAAGATGCTTTGGCAGTTGCTAACATTAATGTTACTAAGCATGAGCTGCAAGAACAACTGCACTTGTATCATTCAGATTTATTTACCGCTTTGCCCCTGAAAAAATATGATTTAATTGTTTCCAACCCACCTTATGTGGCTATTAGTGAGTGGGAGCAACTACCAGCAGAGTTTCATGCCGAGCCTGAAATGGGTTTTACGGGGGGAGAAACCGGGCTGGACCTAGTGATTAAAATTTTAGTCGATGCTGCACAGTATTTGGCTGAAAAGGGTATATTAATAGTAGAAGTAGGCAGTAGTGCTGAAACCTTACAAACTCAATTTCCTGAAGTCCCCTTTTATTGGTTGGATTTTGAGCACGGTGGTGATGGTGTGTTTTTGCTAACCGCCGAGCAAGTATTGGCATTTAATGAATTATTTAAGCGAGCGTTGGATTAAGTATGTCGGGAAATACGATAGGAAAATTATTTACAGTGACCACTTTTGGTGAAAGTCATGGGATTGCATTAGGTGCTACCGTGGATGGTTGCCCACCAGGCTTGGAATTAACAGAAGCTGATTTGCAAGGTGATTTAGATCGTCGTCGCCCTGGCACTTCACGGCATACGACCCAGCGCCGTGAAGCGGATCGAGTTGAGATTTTATCAGGCGTGTTTGAAGGGAAAACCACGGGTACGCCAATTGGTTTGCTGATTAAAAATACTGATCAACGTTCCAAAGATTATGCCAATATTGCGGAAACATATCGCCCCGGGCATGCAGATTACGTTTACGATCATAAATATGGCTTTAGAGACTATCGTGGTGGTGGGCGTTCATCTGCGCGCGAAACGGCGATGCGAGTGGCTGCTGGGGGTATTGCTAAAAAATATTTACAGCAACATTTTGGTATTGAGATTCGTGGTTATTTGTCGCAATTAGGGCCTATCAAAATAGAGAAAATAGATTGGGATGTGATGTCGGAGAGTGAATTCTTTTGCCCTGATATTAATAAAGAGGCTGAGTTAGTCGCTTATATGGATGCCCTACGTAAAGAAGGTGAGTCGATTGGTGCAAAAGTGAATGTCATGGCGACCAATGTGCCACCAGGCTTGGGTGAGCCAATTTTTGATCGCTTAGATGCTGATTTGGCACATGCTTTAATGAGTATTAATGCGGTTAAAGGGGTAGAAATTGGTGATGGCTTTGCTTGTGTCAACAGCAAAGGCACTGCATTCAGAGATGAAATGACACCAGAAGGGTTCTTGAGTAACCATGCTGGTGGGGTTTTGGGGGGCATTTCTAGTGGTCAGGATATAGTAGCCAGTATTGCGCTGAAACCCACTTCCAGTTTGCATTTGCCAGGGCGCAGTATCAATCGTGCTGGTGAGGCAATTGAGGTGGTGACTAAAGGCAGGCATGACCCATGTGTGGGTATTCGTGCAACACCCATTGCAGAGGCGATGATGGCGATTGTCTTGATGGATCATATGATGCGGCATAGAGCGCAGAATTGTGACGTGCACTCAACTTTGCCAGTATTACGTTAATTGTCATTCTGTATGTTGCAAGGTAGTTATAAAATCTCGTCCCTAAGGTTTTCATGTTGGAACATGGGAATAATCATTTTATCTACATGAAGGCTAAAATTCCTTATTGGCGCTTATCAGGCTTTTACTTCTTTTATTTTGCAACATTAGGTGGTTTTCTACCTTTTTGGAGTTTATATTTACAAGATAATGGTTTTAATGCCGCGCAAATTGGTGAACTTACTGCCTTAATGGTGGGAACCAAAATTATAGGCCCTAATTTATGGGGTTGGATCGCAGACCATACGGGTAAAAGTTTACGTGTTATTCGGATAGCCTCGTTTTTTGCGATGCTACTATTTGCAGGTTTTTTATACCAAAAAACGTTTCAATGGTTTGCGTTGGTGACGGTAGGGTTTAGTTTTTTTTGGAATGCTGCTTTACCGCAGTTTGAAGCGGCAACCTTACACCACTTAAAAAATGAACCACACCGATATAGCCATATCCGTTTATGGGGGTCAATCGGCTTTATTGTGGCGGTGTTGGGTGTAGGGCATTTCTTGGATTTATACCCCATTGCGCTATTGCCTTGGTTAATTGTTGCGTTGTTAGCAAGTATCTGGCTGGTTTCTTTATTGACTCCAGAAATAAGCTCTGCAAAAGCAAGTCAAGCAGCCGTCGGTATTTGGCAAATTGTTAAGCAACCAGAGGTGCTCGCTTTTTTATGTGTCTATATGCTATTGCAAGCGGCACACGGCCCTTATTATGTGTTTTTTTCGATCTATTTAAAGCAATTTGAATATTCGTCTACTCTGATTGGCTTGTTATGGTCACTCGGTGCAGGTGCGGAAATTATTGTTTTTATAATGATGCGTCAGTTATTGAAATATGTTTCTTTAAGGACTATTTTACGCATCAGTGCATTATTATCAGTATTGCGGTGGTTGTTGATTGCCTGGTATGCGGATGATATGCATATTTTAATAGCCGCACAGATACTGCATGCGGCTACTTTTGGTACTGCCCATGTGGCAGCGATCCATTTGGTGCAAAACTATTTTGGGACACATCACCAAGGTAAAGGGCAGGCATTATATAGTAGCCTGAGTTTTGGTTTGGGTGGTATGTTAGGGGGTTTATATAGTGGCTATGCTTGGGATGTTTTTTCCGGGCAGTGGGTATTTAGTTTTGCTGCGCTATTAAGTGCGCTGGCATATATAATGACTGTGATTTGGGTGGGAAAAGGCAAGGCTTATTGCCATAAAACAACCTGATAATATTTAGAACAATAGGAAAGAATGAGTGTTTGAGTTGATACAAAGTGGCGGGTTATTAATGATCCCCATTATATTTTGTTCGGTGCTGGCGATGGCGATTATCGTGGAGCGGTTTTCGACCTTGCGTAAAAATAAGATTTTGCCTCCTGAAATGGTGTCGCAAGTATGGAAGCTTGCTAAAGCAAAAAAGATGGATGCGTTGACTTTAAAACGCTTAAAAGATAGCTCACCGTTAGGGACCATTTTAGCAACAGGTTTAATGAATCGCGGCTTTGGTCGTGAATTGATGAAAGAAGCGATTGCTGACTCTGGGCGGCAGGTTGCGCATAAAATGGAGCGCTTTTTAAATACCTTGGGTACCATTGCGACCATTACCCCTTTGCTCGGATTGTTAGGGACTGTTGTGGGTATGATCAAGGTATTTGCAGCCATTGTTAGTCATGGTGTCGGTGACCCTACCATACTTGCTGGCGGCATTTCAGAAGCCTTAACGACAACTGCAGCAGGTTTGGCAGTCGCTATTCCTTGTGTTATTTTTCACCGCTATTTTGATCGTCTGGTTGATGAATATGTATTAAATATGGAAGAGGAGTCATTGAAGTTAATCGAAGTGATTCACGGCGGTCGTGAAGAGTTATAACAATGAATTTTCGGAAGAATAAACGTGCGCCACTGGAGATTTCTTTAACACCAATGATTGATGTGGTGTTTTTGTTGCTTATTTTTTTTATGGTGACCACGACCTTTAGTCAGCAGACTTCCATAAAAATACAATTACCACAAGCTGATGGGCAGGCTAAGGTTGAGCGGCAGCAGCACATGTTGATGCTGACCATTGATAAAGGCGGGCGGTACTATATTAATGATAATGATAAGGCTTTGCCTGACGGTAAATTATCAACGTTAAGCAAAGCATTAAGCAAGTTTAGTAGTAATAAACATATCCCGTTAGTCATTAATGCTGATGCCAGCGCACCCATACAATCAGCTATATCGGTATTAGATGTTGCAGCTAAAATAGGTTTTACCAATATAACTTTTGTCACTGAAAAAGAAGAATAATATGAAAAAATTAATCGCTAAATTTTTAAATGAGGCTTGGTATAAAGATCATTTTGTCGGAACTTTTTTGATGCCGTTTTCCTTTATTTTTATGGATGTGGTGAAGTTGCGCCGTTGGTTGTATAAAAAAGGTTTTAAACCAGTTGAGAAATTACCTGTGCCGGTTATCATTGTCGGCAATATCACTTTAGGAGGTACAGGTAAAACGCCATTAGTTATTTATTTGGTAGAGCAGTTAAGGAGAGCAGGCTTTAAGCCAGGTGTCATCAGTAGAGGTTATGGTGGTCAAGCAGAAACATGGCCGCAAATCGTAACCGCAACAAGTGATGTGCAGCAAATAGGTGATGAACCTTTATTAATTGCTCAGCTAGCGACTTGTCCTGTTGCAGTAGGGCCGATTAGGGCGGGTGCAGCCAGATTGCTGTTAGATAATGCAGAATGTGATGTGATTATCTCGGATGATGGTTTGCAACATTATGCCTTACATCGTGATATAGAAATTGTAGTCATTGACGGCATGCGCCGTTTTGGCAATAATTTTTGCCTGCCTTCAGGCCCTTTGCGTGAGCCACAAGAACGCATTCAAGACGTGGATTTTGTGATTTGTAATGGCGGTGAGCCAGAAGAAAATGAAATATTAATGCAGTTGCAAGGTAAGTATGCGGTCAACCTGAAAACTCAAGAGCGTAAACCTCTATTTGAATTCAAAGCTATGCAGTGCCATGCACTTGCAGGGATTGGCAATCCGCAGCGTTTTTTTGATTTATTGACTCAATCCGGGTTGGATACCTGTCAGATGCATGCTTTTCCTGATCATTATGCTTATACGGCAAGAGACTTGCAATTTAAAGGTGCACAAGCAGTGCTAATGACCGAAAAAGATGCAGTAAAATGCCAAGATTTTGCCACAGAGCAATATTGGTCTGTGCCTGTTGATGCTGTTTTAGATAATAGCTTTATTGAGCAATTGATTACTTTGTTACGCACAAAGGGTAAAGAGCTTTTATAAAAAGAAGGTAGGCTGGGTTAGATTTTTTTGCGCAGCAATAAAAACGTAACCCAGCATTCGCTGAAAATCAGGGAAACGGAGCTTAGCGAAGTGATGATTTTTAGTCCCTGATAGGCGACAGGGCAATTTGCTGATTCGACGTGTGCTAGCAGCACGCGAGAGGAGCAAGAATTGCATTCCGAATAGCCGTCCAGCCATTTGAGGTAGTCATGACGGAGCTGCTTTTGTGCGCAGTCGTTACGGACGCAGGGCGTTCAGGGCATCCCCCATTCGCTGCGTAGGTGAACGAATTCAGGTGACAGGAGTCCCTGAATTTCGTGAGGTAGCATGGCGCGCCTGTGTTACAGTTCATAACATGCTAGGTTACGTTAGATAACTTAGTCCAGCCTACATATCATTTAGTTAAATGATTTGACTGCAAAATTGGGAATACAATTGTCTTGATATTCTTCAATATTATCCAATACTGAAACGCCACGAATAAGGTCTGACTTGGCAATATTACGAAGTAATAAGTCAGTCTTGCTAACACAAAGATTAAGGTGTGAAAATGTCTTTCGGGTCAGTGAACCTGTGATGTTCTCTTGTTTTACTGCAAGCACGGCATTATCTTTTAGAATAATCGTATCACCCGAGTGAGTTTTTTCTAAAAATGAATCGTGGATAGGGAAGGTATTAGTGATGTGTAACATGAGCGTGCCTGCTTCTGAGTTAATATAAAAAACCACATTAAATAGTTGTTGTAACGCCATAAAATATAAGATGTTTGATTGAATGATAATACACTTGTAATCGCTTGCCAAATGATTTGTTATTATTTAATGTAATTTATTAAGATGTATATTGTAATTAATTGAATTTATTGAAAAAGAGTTTTGATGTGAATAAAGAAGTAATCTTGGATAGACTGCAACAGTACTGGTTGTTGGCGCGCTTTGATAAGCCAATTGGTATTTTGATTTTGTTATGGCCTGCATTATGGGCGTTATGGGTAGCGAGCTCTGGGCAACCAGATTTATTAGTACTGACTGTCATTGTTGTTGGAGTGGTGCTGATGCGTGCTGCAGGCTGTGTGATTAATGATTATGCTGATCGTGATTTTGATCCACATGTCGAACGTACCAAATTACGACCTATTGCTGCAGGTAAGGTGCAGCCTAAAGAAGCATTAATCGTTTTTTGCGTGCTCTGTTTAACTGCATTTTCCTTAGTGTTATTGCTGAATACTTATACGATTTTATTATCATTTGGTGGTGCATTTTTAGCTGCCAGTTATCCTTTTATGAAACGCTATACGCAATTGCCACAAGCCTATTTAGGGGTTGCTTTTGGTTGGGCAGTACCGATGTCATTTGCTGCACAAACTAATGAAGTGCCAGCAGTTGCTTGGGTAATGTACTTGGCAGTGGTGCTATGGGCATTAGTTTATGACACCATGTATGCCATGGTAGATAAGGAAGATGATTTAAAAATTGGGGTGAAATCAACCGCAATTTTATTTGGTGAGCAAGACCGAGAAATTATGGCAGTATTGCAAGTCATCATTTTGTTGCTGTTAGTGCAAGTGGGTCGTATGCAAGATCTATCTTGGATTTACTATATTGTCTTAGGTGCTGCGAGTGGTTTTTTTGTTTACCAACAAAAGTTAATATTTCACCGAAATAAAGCAGACTGTTTTAAGGCGTTTTTAAATAGTAACTGGTTTGGTTTAACGCTATTTGTGGGCTTGGTGTTGGAGTTTGCACTAGCTTAGTATTGTTAGGAACGTGCACGAAACAACCTCCCGATTTTTAACGGGTCTTT
>CAZXJK010000117.1:0-8391 GCA_964640895.1 uncultured Methylomonas sp. | reverse complement strand
GGACAAAAAGACCAACAAGATTGGATGATTATTTTTTTCCATCTCCCTTATAGGTCATACTTGCCCTTTAGGCTTGCCAATGAAGCGCTTTTGCCTGCTTTTTTTTCAGCGATTGCGATTGCATAATCAGCCCTATAAAATACAATTATTGTAAATTAGATGTGAAAATAGTTTTTATTCCAACATTTCTAACAATTTAGAATGCCATAATTTTTTATCTATTTCCCCCATTTTGTCTAATAAACGTCTTTTATCAACTGAACGGATTTGATCCAGTAATAAACGAGAAGGACGGTTATTAAAAACTATTTCAGGTCTACAGCCTAAAGGTTGACCTTTGCTTGTTAATGGAGCAATGATAACTCTTGGTAAAGCTTCATTTAGATCATTAGGAGATACAATTAGTGCAGGGCGTGTTTTTTTAATCTCTGATCCAAAAGTTGGATCAAGATTGACCCAGTAAACTTCACCACGTTTCACCATTTCCAATCCTCGGTAATATCCTCGGGTAAAGTGTCATTCCAGACATCATCTTTTAATACCTCTTCTTGCTTATAATTATCAAACCAACCTGCTCTTGGTTTCTTTAACGCTTTAATCACTAAGGTTTTACCCTCGATTCTTAAATCAACATCTTTTTTTAATGAGCAAGCGTCTAAAAAACTAGCTGGAATAATAATCCCTTGGGAATTACCAACTTTTCTTAAATGGGTTTCCATTATTACCTCTATTAAAACCAATAAATAATAACAATGTTATAACATGCTTTATCTAAGTATTATAAATTTATTCTGGAAATTGGCCTTTTTTACCCTTTATTCGTAAGGCTGCGTGGTCAAATTGGCTATAATTTCGTGAGTAGCATTAAGAGAATTATACAAGGCTGAGAGCTAATGCAGTGCAAGCCATTAAGAAATTTGTTTAAGTAAGGCACTTGGAAATAAATAAGCATCCAATATTTGGGCAGGATTTTTGTTTGTCATTAGTGCTGTAGCAATAGGCGCATAGCAGGCTACGTAACTATTGCTACAGTACTGATGACGGACAAAAAAACCAGTAAAGATGGATGATTATTTATTTCCAGGTGCCTAAAGCTCGTGATGCCTTTATAAACTCCCTTGTTTTCATGAGTTACTTTCCTATGCAAAACGAACTAAAAATCTTACCCAATAAATCATCAGAACTAAATTCCCCCGTAATTTCAGCCAAATAATTTTGTGCTTGCCTTAAATCTTCGGCAACCAACTCACCTGCCTGATGCTGTTGTAATTGCATTAGCGCATTTTGTACATATTCCAAACCTTTGTTAAGTGCTTCTGTATGTCTACGTCTAGCAATAAATATATTATCAGCTGCACCAGCAAAACCTACACTTTGTTTTAAGTGTTCAGTGAGCAAATCCATACCAATGTCCTTTTTTATCGAGAGATATATTTGGGTGCCATGTTGATTTTCAATCAGTTCGGGTTGGATATTTAATAGATCAATTTTATTGTAAATTTTTTTGACACTAATATCTTTAGGTAAGGTGGCTAAAATACTTTCAGATTCAGGGTTATTGGCATCAATCAGTAAAAGTATTTTATCGGCTTTTTGTATTTCGGCATGGGCACGACGTACGCCTTCTTGTTCAATAGCGTTATCAGAATCACGTAAGCCAGCGGTATCAATAATATGTAAAGGCATGCCATCAATTTGGATGCGTTCTTTCAGTACGTCACGAGTTGTGCCTGCTATATCAGTCACAATGGCCGCTTCATGGCCTGCTAATGCATTCAGTAAGCTGGATTTGCCAGCATTGGGCTTGCCGGCAAGGACGACGGTCATGCCATCGCGCAATAAGCGGCCTTGCTGGGCGGTTGCTAGAATATTCTCAATGGCAGCTAACAAGCGTACTACTCTATTTTCAACCACGCCATCGGTTAGAAAGTCAATTTCTTCGTCAACAAAATCAATCGCTGCTTCGACATAGATTCTAAGCTCTATCAGTTCTTCAACAAATTCATTTACTTGTTTGGAAAATACGCCTTGCATGGACTTTTGTGCAGAGCGAGCAGATTGTTCGGTACTACTTTCGATTAAATCAGCAATGGCTTCAGCTTGTGCTAAGTCAATTTTGCCATTTAGAAAAGCGCGTTCGGAAAATTCACCTGGGTTGGCCATTCGGCAACCTAAGGCAAGAATGCGTTTCAGGAGCATATCTAAAATGACTGCGCCGCCATGGCCTTGGATCTCAATAACATCTTCGCCAGTAAAGGAGGCAGGGTTCGGGAATAGTAATGCCAGTCCTGAGTCTATGACTTCACCTTGAGCATCATAAAAAGAGGCGTAATGCGCATAGCGCGCTTGCAGTTCTTTATTGAGTAATTGTTGGGCAATGCTGATGGCTTTGGTGCCAGATATTCTTATGATGCCAACGCCGCCGTTTCCAGGGGGGGTGGCAATGGCGGCAATGGTGTCTGGGTGAGTGATGTGCATGCTGTTGTGGAAGGCCGTTAGGGTGTTGGTGTTTTGCGGTGGTCGCGGCTAAAAGCCCCTCCTACAAAAAAGCCGAATCAGCGTTCACTGGATTCGGCTTTTTTATGGAGTTATTAGCTATTGACGCTAAGTTTTACCAACGATCTTATTGGTAATATACCACTGCTGCATGATAGATAATGAGTTATTGGTAACCCAGTATAAAACCAATCCTGCAGGGAAGAACAAGAAGAATACCGTAAATACAATCGGGAACATACGCATGATCTTGGCTTGTAATGGATCTACAGGCGCAGGATTCAAGCGTTGTTGTATATACATGGTGATTCCCATTATCACTGGCAGTACAAAGTACGGATCTTTAACCGCTAAATCTTGTATCCATAGGATAAAAGGTGCTTGTCGTAACTCAACGGTTTCAATCAATACCCAGTATAGCGAAATAAAGACCGGAATCTGCACCATGATAGGTAAACAGCCGCCCATCGGGTTAACTTTTTCCCGGCGATACAAGTCCATCATTTCTTGGTTAAAGCGTTGTCTGTCTTCACCAAAGTTCTCTTTTAGCTCAGCTAGGCGCGGCTGCAATTTACGCATATTGGCCATTGATTTGTAGCTAGCAGCTGATAATGGAAAAAACAATGCTTTAATACAAAGTGTTACACCCATAATGGAGAAGCCCCAGTTATTGACAACATTATCATGAATCCAATTAAGCAATGCATAAATAGGTTTACCGATAATGGTTAACCAGCTGTAATCAACTGTTAATTCTAGGCCAGGGGCAACCGCTTCCATTAATGGTTGGATTTTAGGGCCAACGAATAACTGACTATCAAACTGAGTGCTGCCATTTGCAGGCACAACGACGGTATTTGAATAAGATCCAATAACAAAGCGTGAATTACTTAACTCTTTAGTAAAGTAATGATGCTCTTCGGCAATAGGGGGAACCCATGCTGTGGCAAAATAATGTTGAATCATTGCAGACCAACCGCCAACCGTTGTGGTTTTTAGATCCTCTTCTGCCATGTCTTCAAATTCAATTTTTTGGTACTTGTCTTCTTCGGTGTAAACCACTGCGCCAGAGAATGTACGGATAAAGGTATTACCTTTACCATCAGAATGTGGCATTCTGAGTAGCTGTGTATATTGTCTACCAGTCCAAGGAGCATTCGAGTTATTTTCAACTTTCTGTGCTAATTCGATAACGTAGCTATCACGATGGAATGTGTAGGTTTTTGTGTAGTTTAAGCCGTTATTGTCAGACCATGTTAAAGGAACAACTAGCGTATCTTCGCCCAGTGGTAATGTGTATGCGTTTTTGGCTGCTATTAAATCAACATTATGGTTAGGTAGTTTTGTGGATGTGCCGGTGCTTAATAGGCCGCTCTGTCCTAAGAATAATTGGTCTGCTGCACCATTTAATAAGCGTACTTTTTCCTCTTCACCTTTAACCATCGGGTAAGCTAAAAGATCGAGATTGCTTAAGGTGCCACCTTTAGTGTCGATTTCTAGTTGATATACATCAGTTGTTACCGTGATGGTAGTGTTGGCAATAACCTCGTCAAAAGGAAGTCCAGATTCATTAAAGTCATTTGTTGTACCCGTATTAATAGGATTGCCGTTCGCATCTACTGTTTGTGTGATACTTTCAGGCTGAGGACCGTAGTCTGTTTGCCATGCTTCCCATAGCATTAATGAAATCATCGACAAGATGACGATGAGTACAAACCTTATATTCTCCATTTTTACTTACCAACTTTTTTGGGTACTGGATCATCCATATCGCCATTATGAAAAGGGTGACAGCGGAGTAATCGTTTTATTGTGAGATAGGAGCCTTTTATTGCGCCGTGCAGGTTGATGGCTTGCATAGCATAGCTCGAACAAGAAGGGTGAAAGCGGCAGTTGCTTCCCAACAAAGGGCTTATAAAATACTTATAAAATCTGAGTAGAGCTAGGAGCAGGGTGCGCATCGTTTGTTTAGCTTAAGCCAATGCTTATTGAGAGAAGCTTGTAGTGTTTTAGAATCTGCTGTCGCGGCATCCCTGCGTGCAGTAATAACAAAATCAAGATGATAAATATCTTGCTGTTGTAATCTGAAGCTTTCCCGGGCAGATCGTTTGATTTTATTTCTATCAACGGCACGTTTGATATGTTTTTTAGCTATCGCAAGCCCTAAACGCGGGTGCTCTAACTCATTAACAATAGCAAGTACCGTGAAGTATTTATCAGTTGATCTTTCCGGGTTAGCAAAAACACATTTAAATTCTGCGGGCTCTCTTAACCGTACGGATGGTGGAAAACTAGCGACTTTCTGTGTCAATTTTTACAGAGCCAGTGTGTGACGACCTTTTGCTCTACGAGCGTTTAATACTCTACGACCACCTTTGGTAGCCATTCTTGCACGAAAGCCATGCACACGAGCGCGTTTGATTTTGCTGGGTTGGAAAGTTCTTTTCATTGTAAGGCTCCTTGGATCCTAAATAAGAGGTGAAAAAATTGGGTAAAAAGACTGAGAATCATATGAAATTATTGCCAATTTGTCAATCATTGCTAGTAAATTAAAGGTAGGTAAGGAACGTGCATGGAATAACATCCCGAAGTTATAACGCAGGATTTTTGTATCAGCAGAGGTAATCTCATGAGGCGTATAGTTATTCTACGCAACGAATGAGATCACCTTTGCTGGTGCAAAAAAGGCTAGTTAGAAATCGGGAGGTTGTTTCATGCGCGTTCTTAAGGGCTACGCACTTAAGACGGGACACCGTAGGCTGGGTTAGATTTTTTAACGAAGTAAAAAAACGTAACCCAGCAAAGCCCCGTATACGTAAAATGCTGGGTTACGTTATCTGCGCTTCGCTAGATAAGCTAACCCAGCCTACATTTTTGTCCCGTCTTAAGTGTGTAGCCGGATTTACCTATGGATTTTATGGAAGAGTGGACAAAAAAACTAGTAAAGATGGATGATGTGTGTTTCCAGGTGCCTAATGTCATGAGCCTTGCTGATTGGGAAAGGCATGGCATTAAGACAGCTTTGCATGAATGCGAAGGAAATATTTCCCTTGCGGCTAAGAAATTGGGTATTACACGGACTACTTTATATAGAAAGATTGATCGTTTTGGGCTTAATATATTGCGCACTGCGACAGTGGCTTAGATTTTCGCCCTTGATATTTGCCGTCATTTTGGAGCGTGTTTTTTTATCTACAAAATCCACGGTGGGTGCAAAATTATGGGTAAGGCGTTATTCATGTATCTAGTCTAGGGTGGATGTCCTCTGCTAAACTACTTCAGACTTTTGGTCGCGCTGTAGCAAGTTTTGTACGGCACTCATGGGGGCTAATCCGTCATAGAGGACATGGTAGGTTTGCTCGGTAATGGGCATGTCGATATTATGCTCTTTAGCAAGTCGATAAGTCTCCCGTGCCGCAGAAATACCTTCCACCTCTTGGCCAATTTCCTTAATGGCGGCGGCTCGATCTTGGCCTTTGCCCAAAGCTAAACCGAAACGTCGATTGCGTGATTGGTTGTCAGTGCAAGTCAGAATTAAGTCACCTAAGCCTGCCATGCCCATCAGCGTTTCTTGTTTGCCGCCTAGTGCGGTATTAAGGCGAATGATTTCAGCGATGCCGCGTGTGACTAATGCTGCTCTAGTATTAGCTCCATAGCCGATACCATCAGCAATACCTGCTGCGATCGCCAGTACATTTTTAACAGCACCACCCACTTGTACACTGATAATATCTGTAGTGGTGTAGGTGCGAAATCGTGGACTGTGCATGATAGCAGCTAACTGATCAGAAAAGGCTTGTTGTGTGGCGGCAATGGTCACAGCAGTGGGTAAGTCAGCAGCAACTTCCCGTGCAAAAGAGGGGCCTGAAATAATGGCGGCTGGTGTTTCTGGAGAGAAAACCTTGGCGACGGTTTGATGCAGTAGTTCACCCGTCTCTGGGTTGAAGCCTTTGGTTGCCCAAGCGATTTTGACATTTTTGGCAACGAAAGGTTTAATTTTTTCTAAGGTTTCTTTGAAGGCATGGCTTGGTACCGAAATTAATAGTATTTCACTATATTGAGCAGCGACCTTCACGTTGTCGGTAACTTGTAGTAATTCAGGGAAAGTAAGACCAGCAAGGTAGCGTTTATTTTGCTTATCTTGTGCTAGGTTGCGCATATGGTCGGGGTTATGCCCCCAAAGCATTGTTTGGGTGCCATTTCTTGCTGCTTGAATGGCTAAGGCGGTGCCCCACGAACCTGCACCCAATACACTGATTTTGCTGGTCATAACGACAGTTTAATTTAAAGTATTAGTGCTAGAAGCCTGTTGTTGTGCTTGTTGTACGTGTTGTTGATATAAAGCATCAAAGTTAACAGGTGCAAGTAATAATTGTGGGAAGCCGCCTTTGGCAACGAGGTCAGAAACCACTTCACGTGCATAAGGGAATAAAATGTTAGGGCAGAAACTACCTAACATTGGCCCCATTTCTTGGTCGTCAAAACCTGCCAAATTAAAAATCCCAGATTGTGTTGCTTCCACTAAGTAAGCGACTTCATCACCTGTTTTTACAGTGATGGTGACAGTTAAAGAGACCTCATACATTGAGTCATCCATGCCATTGGCATCTGTACTGAGGTTGAAATCAACAGCAGGTTCCCATTTGGTAGTGAAAATTTTAGGAGTGCCTGGTGATTCAAAAGAAATATCCTTAGTGAAAATCTTTTGAATTGAAAATTGTTTTTCTTGTGGTGCGTTTGCTTCAGCCATAGTTCTGTGTGGTTAGGTTAAAAGGAACTGATTATGTAAAGGATAAAAACTTATCTTTTTTTACTTTTGCTATTTTTATCGGCAATGACAGGTAACTTGTTTTCTTCCCAAGACTGCATTCCACCTATCATTAAGAAGATATTTTCAAAGCCTAGTTTAGTGAGTTGTTGGCAAGCTGTTGCTGAGCGCGTGCCAGTGTGACAAACAATAATGACATCATCTTGTTTGTATAGCTCAATTTTATTAAGGTTCTTTTCTATGCTGGCGACTGGGATATGAATGGCATCAGAGATATGCCCTTTACTAAATTCATCCTTTTCACGCACATCTATAATAATGGGGTTACCTGAGTTTAGCTTGGTAACGGTTAGCATGGGGGAAATGGTTTGATATTTACGCAGGCTTGCTTCAACAAGATCTTGAATTAAAAAATAAACAACTGCAATAAATGCTACGACTAGCATCCAGTGGTTAGTGGCGAATTCGATATATTGATCCATCATGAGTCTTTTATTTGGTTTAGTGTATTGAGAGGGAAGTGAGCGGAGTGGCTTCGCTACTATAACTAAAAGTTAACTGTGTATTTTAAGGGGGGAAGTGGGAGCTTAGCAAGTTATACTTCGAGTGCCAGATATCTTGTCGTTTGATCTTTTAAGTATTATGAGACAGTTTATTGCTGAAGAGCTTGAGCTACCTTAGTTATGCTTAAGTTTTGCTAAAAAACACCTGTAGCCCATAGTTGGCAACAAATGTTATCAATACAGCAATGGCAACCATTTTTGTAAATATGCACGAATAGGGTTGCGTGCTATAAATTACTTAGGCTAAAGGTGTGCGGTGTACGCCTTAGCACAATGTTTTATCTTAAGTTGCTACCCCTGCGCCTCACTGTCATTAAGTTAAGGGAGGTTGTTAATTTGTAATCAATACATTACAGGTAGGTTGGGTGAGATTATCTAGCGTAGCGCAGATAACGAAATCCGACACTCCAGATAATTAAGCCTATCGGATGACGTTTTTTAACCTACGACATAACATGTTGTTTAATATTCAAATTTATCTTAACTTAAGGGAGATGGAAAAAAAATAACCATCCAATCTTGTTGGTCTTTTTGTCCGTCTTTAGCGGTGTCGTAACAGTTACG
>CAZXJK010000116.1:0-8419 GCA_964640895.1 uncultured Methylomonas sp. | reverse complement strand
CGGACAAAAAGACCAACAAGATTGGATGATTATTTTTTTCCATCTCCCTTAGCTCAGACCGTACATCAACTTGCTGGAAAACGTTATCTGCGCAGTGCTTGATACACTATCCTAGTGTGCTGATTATTGGTAGTATAATTTATCAATTCCTTCGCATATTTAATTACTTCTCTTAACGCAACTATGTCGGTACCATTACGTAAAATCATTCATATTGATATGGATGCTTTTTTTGCAGCTGTTGAGCAACGTGATAATCCAAAGTATCAAAATAAACCGATTGTAGTCGGCGGTGCGCCCGATAGTCGCGGTGTAGTAGCGACTTGTAGTTATGAAGCTAGGCAGTACGGTATACACTCGGCAATGTCTTCTTCCAGAGCGTATCGACTTTGTCCGCAGCTTATTTTTGTCAAACCACGCTTTGATGCCTATAAGCAAGCATCGCAACACATCCGGCAGATTTTTTATCAATATACTAAGCTGGTAGAGCCACTCTCTTTAGATGAAGCCTATTTGGATGTCAGTGCTTGCGAATTATTCCAAGGCTCAGCTACCCGTATTGCACTAGCCATAAAACAGCAAATTTTAGCTGAGACCGAGTTAGTTGCTTCGGCAGGTATTTCCTATAATAAGTTCTTTGCAAAAATTGCGTCAGATATGGATAAGCCTGATGGTTTATATTTGATTACGCCTGAGCAAGGGAGTGATTTTGTTGCACAATTACCGATAGGTAAGTTTCATGGTGTGGGGAAAGCGACTGAACGTAAAATGCATGCTTTAGGCATTCAAAATGGTGCCGATTTACGCCAATTTTCTTTGCCAGTTTTACAACAGCATTTTGGTAAAGCAGCGATGTTTTTTTATAACATTGCCCAAGGTATTGATGATAGACCGCTACGAATAGATCGAGTGAGTAAGTCTATTGGTACTGAGACCACTTACGCGCAAGATTTGCAGGATAGTGCAGAAATTTACCAGCAGTTGCATAAGCTTTTAGCCAAAGCTTTATTAAAAGTGCAGGCTAAAAAACTCTTTGCCAGAACCTTAACGATTAAAGTTAAATATCATGATTTTCAGCAAATCACCCGCAGTTTAACGTTTAATAGTCCGATCACAATACACAGAATTGATGCCGCTGTTTTTCAGCGCTTACTACAAAAAGATCGGATAGGGGATAGCAAAGTACGTTTATTAGGCGTGACCCTGTCTTCGTTAGAACAACAAATTTTGACTTATCGGCAGATGGATTTGTTTGATTGTTCAAGTGAGTGGGGTGTTGTAAGGCACCAAACATTATTACTTTAATATTTTTTATTTTGTAAACTTGAGTAGGTTGCGGATGAGGCACGAACCCCAACAATATTGTACACACTGTTGGGGTTCGTGCCTCACCCGCAACCTACGATAGGATTGTGTTGCATATCAAAAAGCAAGTGCTCCATTTAACTCATTCCTACAGCGCAACAACCTTGACTGATGCGCTGCATTTTTCTGTCAATTTCTTAAGAGGATGCAATACCCGCAATATTATAGCCAGCATCAACATAAGTGATCTCACCAGTCACACCTGATGCTAAATCAGAGCATAAAAATGCGGCAACATTACCTACTTCATCAATGGTGACATTTTTCTTTAGCGGTGCGGTATCAGCCGCTTTGCTCAACATTGATTTAAAGTTATTAATGCCTGCAGAAGCCAGTGTTTTAATTGGCCCTGCAGAAACAGCATTAACCCGTGTGCCTTCTGCGCCTAAAGCAACTGCCATATAGCGCACATTTGCTTCTAAGCTAGCTTTGGCAACACCCATTACATTATAGTTTGGAATGGCACGTTCAGCACCCAAATAGCTGAGGGTTAGTAATGAGCCATTACGTCCCTTCATCATTTCGCGACCTGCACTGGCTAATGCTGTGAAACTATATGAACTAATATCATGTGCAATTCTGAAATTTTCGCGTGTGGTTGCCGCAACGAAATCACCATCTAGCGCTTCTCTTGGTGCAAAAGCAACTGAATGTACGATGCAGTCTAGCCCATCCCATTGTTTACCTAATTCAGTAAATACATTTTCGATTTGCTCATCGCTGCTAACATCACACTCAATAGTGAAATTAGAATTACATTCTGCCGCCATTTTTTCTACGCGGCCTTGTAATTTCTCATTTTGAAAAGTAAAAGCAAGTTCAGCGCCTTCGCGGTGCATTGCTTTGGCAATACCCCAAGCAATAGAACGAGTGCTGGCTAAACCAACGATTAAAACACGTTTGCCTTGCATAAAACCCATTGTTGTTTCTCCTGTGAGTGGATTGAATCATTAATAATGAAAGTATAACAAATTAAAGCTTAGGTATCTTTTTGCTTGCGAATTTCAGACCGCTCTGCGAATGCAAAAAATTGCTCCAGCTGTTTTTGCTCTTTACTTGATTTTATTTCACTGTAATGCCCACCAATGATTAATTTAGTACGACTATTACTATAAGGTTTAGAAAATCGTACCACTAAGTCAAAATGAATTTTAGAATGGTCAGGTAACGTGAGTACACAGCGATTCAGTTGATCGCCACGTTGAATTCTGGCAATTGCATTGTCTACGATAATACCGATACCATGTCGAGAAATATCAATAACTGTACCACCTACCGAAAAATTAGTGCGCTTAGACGTGCCCTGAAAAATTATTTTATGTGTAGTTAGGTTGATGCGCGGTGATTTACGACGTTGTGGATAATAGATGCGATGCGGGAAGGGGGCTTTATAATAGCCCATGCCCTGTGCATGACCAGCCGTTAAATCTGTTAAAGCAATAGATAAATGGATATTATTGAGATAAGTGGTTAACTTGAGCTGTTTGCTTTGTTGTAGCAGTTGATTGCCACTACTAGGGATTAACTCATCAAGAATTATTATTTTTTTGTGCTCTTGTATATCAATAATATGTGAATGATAGATTTGATCCGAGTTATTTATTTCGATTGTACAAAAGCCTGTGTCATTTTCTATGGCTTTTAGAATTTGTAATATTTTTACTGGCTCAGTAACAAAGTTGGGGTTGGCGTTAACTTCCTGAACAAAATCAAAATCATCCTCAATTGGCTTTTTTTTAGCAAAGATTTTTTTTAAGGTGGCAATCATAATGTGACTTTATGTTCGGAAGAAATAGTTAACGTCGTTAATCATTTTTTGACTCACCTGAGTCTTCATCATCATTTTTTGCGGAATGGTGCGTATTAGGCAAGCTTAGATTATTACGCACAGCCAAGACAAATTCCAAACCTATAGGTGATAATATATTTTTAGGTAAAGAATCTAAGCTAAGTGCCGTCATCATTGCAGATTTTTGAAAAGGGGAGCATTTACGCATCAATAAAGAAAAAACAAATAACATTTCTTCAGTTGACACGTCATCATTGTCCAGCATGAAGGCCGCTATTTTAGTGATTTCTATATAGGCTTTGATTCTTTTTTTACGGTTGATAAAGCCAATAGACGGCATATTACTGCGTAATTTTTCGAAGGCTTCGGTGGTATTTTCTTCTGACATGAGCAATTGTTTCCTAAATATAAACAATTAGTTTATTAATTGGCGTATTGTAGTTTAAAGAAAGCAGAGTAAAATAGCCTGCAAATCAAAACTTATTTTTAAAGCGTATTTTAACAGGATATTAACATGACTGAACTGAATAGAGATATTACTACCAGTGTTTTATTTATTGCGGGTGTTTGGGGCTTTATTTCAGGCCAGTTCATTATCTCAACAGTATTATTTGCTGGTGCTACGGTTTTGAGTAATATCATGCCGAAATTAACAGCTGAGCGTGTTTAATTGTTATTCTTATTAATGATGTTGTATAGAACGCTATACAAAAATCAGCGTCTTGTATAAAAAGTATTTTAGCAGATTGTTTTACCCCTAAAGATTTTTAACCTCCTAGTGTTATTATAAGAGTAAATAATTACTCACATTTGTGCCCCCTTTGTCTTTTATGGACATAGGGGGCTTTTTTTTGCCTGATTTTAAGCAACTCTCTCTTTCTATGCTGTGCAAGATAGCTAAACTGGCTATACTATATAGTATTAACCCTTGGAAATAAGTGTGTAATGAATAAGCAGTTATTGGCTATTGAACAGCAACTAAGCCCATCGATATTAGTGCAAATTAAAGAGCCCTTTATTCAAGAGCAAGGCATTGAACTTTGGCTAAAGCGCGATGATTTATTGCATCCCATTATTTCAGGGAATAAGTGGCGTAAGCTTAAATACATTTTAGAACATGCCTTGTCACTCAATACACATACCATTATTTCTATGGGCGGGGCATATTCTAATCATTTACATGCTTTGGCTTATGTTGGTAAAGCACTACAGATTGCGACAAAGGCCAAAATTCGGGGTGAGCAGCCTGCATTATTAAACCCAAGTTTGCAAGATATGCTGAACTGGGGCATGCAATTGGATTTTGTATCGCGTACTGATTATCGTGAACTAAGACATTATCAATGTCATGATGCCTTGCCTGAGCTGCCAATAGGTGAATATTGGTTGCCTGAAGGCGGAGCCATGCCGCTTGCTTTAAGAGGTGTTGCTGAATTAGTCAGTGAATTTGATATGGGTTATGATGTGGTTTGTGTGCCTTGTGGCACTGCGACGACCTTGGCAGGGATAATAAGTGTTTTGCCTGAAAATAAACAAGCACTAGGCTTTGCTGCTCTAAAAGGAGCAGGGTTCTTATATGATGATGTACGCCAAATTTTAAAAAATACAGTTAGTCATAATAATGATTGGTCTATTCAGTTA
This sequence comes from uncultured Methylomonas sp., assembly GCA_964640895.1. GTDB lineage: Bacteria > Pseudomonadota > Gammaproteobacteria > Methylococcales > Methylomonadaceae > Methyloprofundus. Next base: position 3,624 of record CAZXJK010000116.1, on the reverse strand, counting down.
GACTATCATTTTGGCGGCTTTGCTAAAATAAATCCTGATTTACGTGTTTTTATGCAAAAATTTGAGCAAACGCATGGTATTAAATTAGAACCTGTTTATACTGGAAAGATGCTGTATGGCCTTTATGATTTAATTCGGCAAGGTTATTTTAAAGCAGGACAGAGGATTATTGCCGTGCATACAGGTGGCTTACAAGGAAATCGCGGCTTTGCATTATAAAATGGAAAGTTAAAGAGTTTCGTAGGTTGGGGTGAGTTTGCGAACCCCAACAATCAATGATTTATCTTGCTATAGTTGTTGGGGTTCATGCTTCACCCCAACCTACGCCTAATACTTTTACAGTCTCTATAGACCAGCGCTTCTTTAGTTTTACCGAAGTGACTTCTATGCAGGACCTTAATCTAATTTATTTAATTCATAGAGAACAATGATGACAGAAACCTCAGATGACACAGCAATAGTCGAAACCATGGATCTGGACGATCCCACCTACTATTTTAATCGTGAGCTGAGTCTTTTAGAGTTTAATGATCGCGTATTGGCGCAAGCAAAGGATGAAAATATTCCCTTATTGGAGCGTTTGAATTATCTATGTATTTCTTGCTCCAATTTAGATGAATTTTATGAAGTCAGGGTGGCCAGTGTTATTCAAATGGCGGAAATGGATCCACTGATAACGGCAAGTGATGGCCTGAATGCACAGCAGCAGTTAGATGTGATTGCCGAAAAAGCACATGATTTGGTGGCTGAGCAATACCGAGTATTGCATGAATTAATGATTCCGCAATTAGCAGAGCAGGATATACGTTTTATTCGTCGTGCTGCTTGGAGTGATTTACAACAACAATGGTTACAAAAATTTTTCCATGAAGAATTGTTGCCTATTCTCACACCAGTGGGCTTGGATTCTGCGCACCCATTTCCACGTATTTTAAATAAAAGTTTAAACTTTATTATTTCCTTAACAGGTAAAGATGCTTTTGGGCGCAATAGTGGCCGAGCCATTTTGCAGGCTCCACGCTCTTTGCCGAGAATTATTCCATTACCAGTTGATGAAACTAAAAGCGGGGAGCATGACTTTGTGTTTCTTTCATCTATTATCCATGCCTTTGTTGATGAGTTATTTAATGGTATGACCGTTAAATGTTGTCACCAATTTCGAGTTACCCGCAATAGTGATTTGTATGTGGATGACGATGCTATAGATGATTTGCTGAATGCGGTTGAAGGTGAATTGACCATGCGTAATTATGGTGATGAAGTGCGTTTGGAAATTGATGCCAATTGTTCCGAGGCGACTGTTAAATTCTTGGCTGCTCGTTTTGGTATTACTAACGATCAAGTCTTCTTGGTTAATGGCCCCGTTAATTTGAGCCGAGTTCAGGAAATTTGTGGTTTGGTTGATCGGCCTGATTTGAAGTTTATCCCTTATAAATCTTCGATGCCAGCACAGTTATCTCGGCATAAAAATTATTTTGATGCGATTAAAAAGCAAGACTTTCTACTGCATCATCCTTACGAATCCTTTACACCTGTCGTTGAGTTTGTGCGTCAAGCAGCCGTTGATCCTGATGTATTGGCGATTAAGCAAACTTTGTATAGGACAAGTGCAGACTCTCCGATTGTAAATGCCTTATTGAAAGCTGCGCGCTCTGGTAAAGAAGTGACGGTGGTGATTGAATTACGCGCCAGATTTGATGAGCGTGCCAATATTACTTTGGCTGCTAAATTACAAGATGCTGCCGTTAATGTGGTATATGGCGTGGTCGGTTATAAAACCCATGCCAAAATGTGTCTGGTAGTCCGTAAAGAGGGTAAGAAATTTCGCGACTATGTGCACTTGGGTACAGGCAATTATCACCCGAATACGGCCAAGTTTTATACTGATTATGGCTTGCTTTCAAGTAACCGAGAATTAGGTGAAGATGTGCGTAAGGTTTTCGTACAATTAACCAGTCTGGGCAAAGTGACTAAGTTGCATAAATTATTGCAATCCCCCTTTACTTTACATAAAGGTTTGCTCGATAAAATTGCCCGGGAGGCTGAGTTTGCCAAACAAGGCTTACCTGCAAAAATTATTTTTAAAGTGAATGCTGTGGTGGAAGGCAAGATCATCAAAGCCTTGTATCAAGCCTCACAGGCTGGCGTTGAAATTAAACTGATCGTACGGGGTATTTGTACCTTAAGACCTGGCATAAAGGGTATTTCAGAAAATATAGAAGTGCGCTCTATTATTGGTCGATTTTTAGAACATACTCGGGTGTACATGTTTGAAAATGGTGGTTCTCCTGAAGTCTATTGTGCTAGTGCGGATGTGATGGGGCGTAATATGTTTTGGCGGGTAGAAACTTGTTTCCCTATTGAGCATAAACAATTAAAGACCAGAGTGTTGCGTGATTTGGATTGCTATCTAAAGGATAACTCGCAATCTTGGATTATGCGGAGTGATGGTAGTTATCAGCAAAGTTTTGCAGAAGGTGATGTGTATCGAGTGCAAGATGTATTGATGGAACAGTATGCGGGGTAGGTTACGCCATTATCATTAACGGCTCATAACACTGTAGGCTGAATGGACTTATTAAGCATAATGTAGATAAAACGAAACCCGATATCTTAGAGTATCCTAGTATGTCAGGTTTCGTTTTTAAGGCTGATTAATAAAAAATCTCAATCAGCCTATCATGTAATACCAATCCCAGTAATTAATTATTTTGATTAGTATCGTATGTTGTTTAATTAGAGATTTTTCCCATTAGTCTTCTTCCTGTTCATAGCTTTCAGCTTTAAACAGCTCAGCTATAAACTCCATGTACGGTTCTGTTTGGGGTACAACCGGAATTTTCCAGTTCTTGCCAACAATGCGTGACAGTATGTTACCCAACCAAATACGATTTGACCTGGCTGCTTCGATCACAAAGTGATACTCACCCTCACCAGTCACCACGGCAAAACCATCAATCCAAACATCAATGGTCTCTGATTCACCAACAAGTTGTACTTGAGTGAATACAGTACGCGTATCAATATCAAAATTAAAACTGGTTAATGCTGCAATATCTTTTAGCACTATATTTGCTACCCAAATAATTAACTTATTTGGGGTCATTTTTATGATTGTTTTTGTTAATTTTACCTTAATACTCACTTTTGGCCCTCATTTAGCAATAGAGTAAACGCTATAATTTATACTATTTTTTGCCTATGCGTCTTAAAATTTACAGTCATTAGTTTTCTAAAATGCTTATATAGTGCCAAGTAATCAACAAATATGACTCTGGTAAAAGTAGCTTGGCTGCTCAGCATAATGGACGTTTATTGAACCATGCGGGAGCAACTGTCGCTGAAAATCAGGGAAACGGAGCTTAGCGAAGTGATGATTTTTAGTCCCTGATAGGCGACAGGGCAATTTGCTGATTCGACGTGTGCTAGCAGCACGCGAGAGGAGCAAGAATTGCATTCCGAATAGCCGTCCAGCCATTTGAGGTAGTCATGACGGAGCTGCTTTTGTGCGCAGTCGTTACGGACGCAGGGCGTTCAGGGCATCCCCCATTCGCTGCGTAGGTGAACGAATTCAGGTGACAGGAGTCCCTGAATTTCGTGAGGTAGCATGGCGCGCCTGTTTGT
>CAZXJK010000115.1:0-8440 GCA_964640895.1 uncultured Methylomonas sp. | reverse complement strand
CATTGATAGAGAAGTTATCATTGATGTCATAGCTGAATAGTGCGCCAGTATGGGTAAACGGTTCTGCATATAACATGGTATATGCATGTGAATAGAAGAAATTGTCTGGAGAGGTAACAACTTCATTACCGATAGTCGTGTAGAAGTGACCTAATTTTGCGGTAATACCGTTGCCGATAGGGGCAAAAATTTCAACATATAATTGTGGCATTGCGATATCGTAGTAGCCGCCATTATTATGATGGTTCCAGTTAGAATCCCAGCCAGATGCTTGTGTGAAGCGTGCGTCAGTACCATACATAAAGTCCATGCGCATCCCAACATCCCAGCTATCTCCGTCAGTATCAACAGCTCGCTCAATAAAGAAGTTCAATTGATTAAGGTTAAACTCGTTAACTTTGTCATTAAAAAGTACTGGCTCATTAGTCTTTCCGTTTGAATTTCCAGTAACCCCCGCTGATGCCCAAAGTCCGACTGTAAAACCAGTTTTTTGCATAAACGACGTTTCGTTAATGCTGAAGTCGCTTAATGCCTCAATCATGCCAGGATCATCTGATGCTGCAACTTGCATGCTGATTGAGAGAATAGCACTGCTTAGTAAGGTTCGTTTTAGGGTAGATTTTTTGTTCATAAGTAGTCCTGAATGATAGTAGAAATTACGTACTTAAAGTTGATAGTAAGAGCAATTTTTATTTTTTTATGCTAAGTCTCTTTTGGTTCATTACCAATAATTTAGTTAAAGCATAATATATGCCATAGTTATAAGGTATTGAAATAGAATTGAAATTAGTGATGTATCTATCATTAATTTTTTGAATTTGCACTTATTTGGTGCTTTGTGATGGTGCGCGCGCATTAAATTGGTGCAAAAGTAAATGCTACTAAATTTAAGGTCTTACAAAACAAGGGGGTATGTTTTGGCATGCCGTGTGCTTGTTATTTTCAGAACTTGTTAAGTAATGGAGAGTTGAATGAAATTAATCACAGCGATTGTTAAGCCATTTAAATTAGATGATGTGCGTGAAGCGTTATCTGATATTGGTTTGGCTGGTGTTACGGTAACTGAAGTAAAAGGCTTTGGCCGACAAAAAGGGCACACCGAGTTATATAGAGGTGCTGAGTATGTTGTCGACTTTTTACCAAAAGCAAAAATTGAAGCTGCCGTGTCTGATGAGTTGGTCGATAAAGCGGTAGAGGCGATTGCCAATGCTGCCAATACAGGAAAAATTGGAGATGGTAAAATTTTTGTTACCAACTTGGAGCAAGTTATTCGTATTCGTACGGGTGAAACAGGTGACGAAGCAATATAATAAAAATAAATGAGGTATGATTGTGGATAGATTAATTGAACTGAGTTATGCGTTAGATACGTTTTACTTTCTCATTAGTGGGGCGTTTGTCATGTGGATGGCAGCTGGCTTTGCAATGTTGGAAGCTGGGCTGGTAAGAGCCAAGAACACCACCGAAATTTTAACCAAAAACGTCGCATTATTTGCTATTGCTTGCATTATGTACATGATTTGTGGTTACAATTTCATGTACCCTGCTGAAGCAGTGAATAGTATTTGGCCTGGTATGAGCTTTTTATTAGGTGAAGATAATGTAGCAGCGGATGTTTTAAAGAGTAATGGTGAAACGTATTACTCAACAATGGCTGATTTCTTTTTCCAAGTTGTATTTGTAGCAACAGCGATGTCTATTGTTTCAGGTGCGGTTGCGGAACGTATGAAATTATGGGCATTCTTGGCCTTTGCTGTTGTGATGACAGGTTTTATTTATCCAATTCAAGGTTACTGGAAATGGGGCGGTGGTTTTCTTGATGGCCTAGGGTTTTTGGATTTTGCTGGCTCAGGTGTTGTGCATCTTTGTGGTGCAACCGCGGCATTTGCTGGTGTGCTTTTACTGGGTGCACGTAAAGGAAAATACGGGGAAGATGGTGCGATTTATCCAATTCCTGGTTGTAATATGCCATTAGCGACTTTAGGTATGTTTATTCTATGGATGGGCTGGTTTGGGTTCAATGGGATCTGAATTGAAGATTTCTGATATTGGTGAAGCTAATGCGGTAGCTTTAGTGTTTGTTAATACTAATGCAGCAGCGGCAGCGGGCGTTATGTCGGCATTATTTACCGCACATTTATTGTTTGGTAAAGCAGATTTATCGATGTCCCTTAATGGGGCATTAGCAGGACTGGTTGCCATTACTGCTGAGCCATTAACACCTACTCCAGGGTTGGCATCATTAATAGGTGCGGCGGCTGGTATATTGGTAGTATTTTCAATTATTACTTTAGATAAATTAAAAATTGATGATCCAGTGGGTGCTATTTCTGTACATGGTGTCGTCGGTATTTGGGGGCTTCTTGCAGTTTGCTTCTCCAATGATGATGCGACAATCGGTGCACAATTAATTGGTATCGTTACTATTTTTGGTTTTGTATTTATCAGTAGCTTCATCACTTGGTATATTATCAAAATGGTAATGGGTATCCGAGTGACGGAAGAAGAAGAGTATCAAGGTGTGGATTACTCTGAGTGCGGTATGGAAGCTTACCCTGAGTTCACTAATTCGGGTAAATAATTTTATAAACAGGATAGAGTACCCTTTGTTCTGATATATAAAATAGATAAAAAGGGTAATATCTTAGGTATTACCCTTTTTTTATGGGAAATTTTTGTCAATATATTGTTTATTGATGGAGAAAAATTCACTGGGAACTCCCAGTTTTTTTGCATTCAAGCTACTGTAAATATCATTATTTAGTTATTGAGAAAAGCAGTGCATATCATGTTATAGTTGGAATAAGAATAAATCTATTGAGGAATATACTATGACTTCTTGGCTGATAAAAGTGCCTGCAATATTAACTTTAGGGTTATTGTTAAATTGTACGGCAGCTGTTGCCATTGACTGTAGTACCGTGCAATATCTGAAGAATAAGAGTCCTGGGACGCAGGTATTGAGTAATGGTTGTATTGGTATGCAGACGCTTTCTATTGGTAGTGAGCTTGAGCTTGCAGCAGGGGCTAGGCTCTGGTTAAAATCTGTTTATAATGCCACGACTAATCAGCAACTCATCTGTCAAAATCGCAGCTCCATACCTGTACGCATCAATATAGAAAATTTAACCAATCCTTGGATTAAGGTCGCCAATATTGAGAATTGTCAGCAGTGGGTGAATAATCGCTTGAATTGTTCAATAGCTGGTGGGCAAAAATTCTTTTGTGTCAGTTCTATTATTAAGCGCCCCACATACTCCAGCTCTAAGCCTGAAAGAACAACATCAGTACAAATGCGTGCTATTTCAATTGGTAAGCCAGAGAACATTGCTAAGGCGGAAACTTATATCGATACTGCAGTGCTTAATATGCAGCCTGAAATTAATTTATGTCGCAACTTACTTAATTCTCAAGAACCCGTAGAGTTGATTTGGAATGTAAAGCTGGGTGGAGAAGTTGATGATGTTTCTATTTTATCTGAAGGAAACTATGAGCTAAGTTCTTGTATTCGAGATATAGTCATGAGTTATAAGTACCCAAAACCCAAAGAAATCTTAACTTTTGTATATAAATTTTAAGTTTTAATAAACCGAATTATTGACTGCGTAATTTGGAGACTTAACCATTATGCTGCACGATTTCCCACTAACGATCAATAAAGCCTTATTTTTTATTTTGGCCTGTTTGGTTGGTTTTGTTGTTGATTATCAGCTAAAAACTGAAATTGATTTTTGGGTTCATGATGCAGCGGTTGTGTATCAGGAGCGCACAGAATGGCCGCATACTGGGATTGTTGTCTTAGATAATGGTGTTCCCATTAATGTTGGGCGTAAGCAAGCCCTACCTTTATATGCAAAAGCAGCGGAACGATTAATAGCTGCGGGTGCCATGGGCATTTTTTTAGATGCACGCATTTTTAAAGGCATGGAAGGCAGAATGCCTTTTGCGTTATGTATCCATGAGAGTGGGCAAGTAGAATGGTCAGACCCTCAATGTTCGCCTGTCAATCAAGGTCAGTGTGTTGTCGTTCCCAGTCGTGCAGGTAATGCACCCTTAAAAATGAATACGCAGGCTATAACCCATTTTAGTATTGCGCCTTATATAAACCCTGAAGAACAAGATTTTTTATTATATGACTGGGATGCCATTATGGATATGCCAGTTGAGGGTATCGTTGCCAGCGATCGGCTTGTTACCAAAAATTCTCCTATTGCACGTTGGTTAGACTTAAGTGCTGATCATGCCGTACGGCGTTTAGCTAATTTTGTAAATACAGAGCTTGTCCAAGAATCTTTAGCTAATTCACAAGATGATGAACTCTGTGATGAGCAGCGCAGGTGTCGAAGAATACGCCTAAGCAGGCCTCTGTATAAACTCAACATCAATATGGATCGTTTGATTGTACCATTAAGCATTTTGGCATCTTGTAATACAGAAAAGGCCATGCAAATGGCCCAGAAATTTGCAGGTAAAGCGGTTGTCATGCAAGTGACAGGACCGCATGAATCAACTGATATATTGGTTTCACCAATGACGACTGCTTTATTTGGGCCGAAACTAATGACTCCCGGTCCGCAATTTATTGTCGATGAAGTGGAAACATTTTTAAATCAAGACCACCCACGTGTTCCCAGCGATATAGTTAAATATAGTCTGTTTATCGTGGTTGCTTTATTTGCAGTTTTGGCGGGAGCTTTATTAGCACAATATATACTGTGGATTGGTGGGGTCAGTATATTTTTTCTATTGATTTTATTATGCTTTTTAAACCCAATTGTTCAATTATGGCCTGTGGTAGCAACCATGGCTACTTTTCTTACTGGAGCTGCGTTAACCACTGGCGCACATTTATTGGTTGGCTTTAAATTAGGAAAATTGGTGAATAACTATATGCCTGCTCCAATACGTAAGTTATTAATGACCTTGCCGCCTGGTATTTCATTTGATAATCATAGTTGTCAAGCTGTGGTATTAATGAGTGATTTGGCAGGCTACACGACCGTAACAAGCCTCTTAAAAAATCCACCCCATGTCATGGACTTAATGAATGACTATTTGGATGAAACTTCAATTGTACTGGAAGATAAATACCAAGGTTGGTTAGAAACTTATGTAGGGGATTTGGTTTGTTATTACTGGCCTTATACTGAGTCCAAACAAAAATCTGAGCAGAAAAATGCATTAGGGGCGGCTTTAGATCAAGTGATTTTAACAAAGGAACAAGCGTTTCACCATAGCTTAGCAGGTGCTTTAGAACTGGCTGTTTTGCAACATGAATTTTTCTCAACTTTATCGGAACGTTATCAAGGAAAAATTGATGACCAAGCATTGGATAAAATTAGCCAGATTATTAATGCGGGGATTGGTATCACCAGCGGTACTGTTGTTATGGGGGCTTTGGGGCCTGAAGCTCAAGGAAAGGGGTTGAAAAGGTTTGGTATATTAGGTGACCCGCTTAATTTAGCTTCAAGAATAGAAGGCTTGACTCGATTTTTTAATACAGAAATAATTATTACGGCAGAGTTATTAGCTGAAGTTGCCAAAGCAGGGTTTAGTACTCGCCGCTTAGGTACAATGAGTGTCAAGGGGCGCGATGCTCCAGCAACAATTTTTGCGCTGGGCTATCGTGATGATCCGCGCTTTAGTCAAGGACATGTACTTGCTTGGGATATTTGGTTAACAGAGATTGAAAGACAAGGGGAGAGTGATAACAGTTGCCCAGACATTTTTGCACAAGATCAGCAAAGTATTCTAAATTGGTTGCAAAGAGGTTTGTTAACAGAGCAGGGCGTTTGGCATTTAGATCAGAAATAGTATATTAGTATGTTATGATTTGACTTTGCAATATTCAAGCAGGAAAACAACGATGCATACTCATAAAAAAAATAAAATGATCATTAGTTTGCTAGCCATATCTATAGCAAGTACTTTTTTAGTTGCTTGTGACAACAAGAAGTCAAGTAAACCTGCCATTAAAGTTTCTGTACAAACATACAAGCAAGTAAAAGTATTACAAATTTCAGTAGTGGATGCGAAAGGGACTGTGAAAAATGCTGAAATTAAAATAACGAATAGTTCAGGCAGTGTTATTGTTAAAGCCGAATTGGATAATAGTAAGCATGTGACTGTAGAAGTCCCAGCAGAAACAGACCTACCTCTTATTTTGCATGCAAAACCAAAGCGTAGTAGTGAGAAATTACAAGCTGTGATTATTTCTACCGCAATATCGAAATACGAAATCAACCCTTTAACGACTAGCATTGCCAAGGAAGCTAAAAATCTGGGTGGGTATACCTACGGAAATATGGTGATTGCGGCTGGCAATACAGTAGGGGTGCCTGATGCAAATAAAACTTCAACTGGTTTTCGAGGCGACCCTACCAAACAATATGGTGGATGGCATTAATACCTGAGGACCCTCCAACAGTCAGTGACTTATCCAGTATAGGTTGGAGCAATATTTTGCTCCAGCCTATCGTTTTACATTTTGTTACTCTCTTCTACTATTGTTTTCGATCATCTGCGGTCATTAAACGTGCTGCTAACTCATGATTAGAATAAGTCTCCAAAGCATGTCCCACTTTCCGGCAAGAGCCACCATTGCGCGTATAATGTGCGCTGTATTCATCAATAAAAATCAAAATAGAGTGATCTATCAGGTAACCCTGTGAAAAATCAAAGGTGATATTCTTACCTGGCGCTATTTCATCAACCGCTCTTTTAAGCGGTAAAAAGTTAGAGAATAACGCTGATCCGATAATTTTTACGGTAACACGATCTTCTACTTCTGTGATGGTAAAATGAATTTTAAATAGATTGTTTGGCCATACACCACGGGATAAGTGCAACATTAATTTTACAAAGACACCAAAAAATACGCCTATTAATAAGTTGGTGGCTAAAACAGCGAGTATTGTTAATACAAATAAAACCAGTTGGTCTTTTCCAATGGCTAAAACTCGAGCAAATACTTGTGGTGTGGCACGACGGTAACCAATAATAACAAGTAAAGCGGCTAAAGAAGCATGTGGGATGCTGTGAATAAGGTGTGGAAACAGCACTACAAAAAGTAGCAGTATTGTGCCATGAAAGAAATTAGCCCAGCCTGTTTTTGCACCAGCCTCTACATTTGCCGAGCTACGAATAAACTCGGCAATCATAGGTAGGCCACCTAAAAAACCTGAAACAACGTTACCTAGGCCGATAGCAGATAAATCACGGTCTAAATCAGTGGGTCTTTTATAGGGGTCAAGTTTTTCTGCTGCTGTTGCACTTAATAAGCTTTCTAGGCTAACCACCAAGCAAATACTAATAGTTGCCATCCAAAATTCAAATGTTAAAATTTTGGAGAAGTCAGGCAGGTAAAAGGCTTGGGTAAAATCAGATGGTAATTCTACTAAAAAAGGCGGTGCGATTAAATGCTCATGTAATTCTGCTTGTCCAAAATGAATGTGCTCATGCTGAATGCCAAAAAACTGCGCCATGCCCATACCGGCTATGAGTACCATTATTGGGGCGGGGATTTTGCTGATTTTAGTTTTTTTCAAAAAAGGCCAGATAACTAAGATAGCTAAAGAAACTAGACCGATGGTTGCAACATTTGGAGTGGCATTTAAAATACTATGCGGAATTTGCCCTAGCATGTAAAACAGGTTTCCTGGTTCAGGCGTGACACCTAACATGACGTGAAATTGGTTGGCTATAATGCCGATACCCATTGCCGCCAGCATACCATGTACGACAGGGGTAGGAAAAAAGGCACTCAGGCTGCCCATCTTTAGGCGACCCATAACGACTTGGACTAAGCCCGCAATCATAATGGCTGCTAGCGTATAGCGGTATCCCGAAATCATATCACCGCCATCACTAAGTGATTTGACAGCGGCCAGCATAACAACAATTAAGCCACCGGCAGGGCCATTAATGACGACAAAGGAGCCGTTAATGCGTGAGACTAATAAGCCCCCTACAATTGCAGTAATGATACCTGCTGACGGTGGAAAGCCGGAGCCTATAGAAATACCCAGAGATAAGGGTAAGGCGAGCAGAAAGACAAAAAAACCAGCTTGCAAATCACTGCGCCAATTTTCTTTCAGGCCGTCGATTCCTTGCTTAGGAAGTGTGAAGTGTGTATTCATAATGACTAAAGGTTGTTGAATGATTATGACAATTGTAACAATTTAGTCTTATAAAAGCAGAACAAAATGCAAACAGGTGATAGCCTAGATGACTTTGAATAGCTCGTACTCTGTTAGTTTATGGAGATGGACTTTTGGTGGTTGACTTTAGTGTGGGTTTAAAATAGCGACTTATACTTCACACAGCCGTGATTAGGCGAAGTATAAGTATTTATGTAACTGTTTTAGAAAAAATAAGGAGCCTGTTAGAAAGTAATATTACAATAAAAATTCAGAAATTTTTTGGCTCACTCGCTCAATAT
>CAZXJK010000114.1:0-8567 GCA_964640895.1 uncultured Methylomonas sp. | reverse complement strand
TTTGCCTGCGTTAGAATGGAAATTTTATTGGATGATTATTTTTTTCCATGTCCCTGAGTATTGGTTTAGTGCCTATTTCAGAGCAAAGCGGTGGTGTGGGAGAGGTATTGAAACAAGCGGATGTGGCTTGTTATGCTGCTAAAGATGCTGGACGCAATAGAGTGCATGTGTTCTTGCAACATGATGATAATTATATGCAGCAACATCACGGAGAGATGAGCTGGGTTAACAAAATTAATTATGCTTTGGATCATGATCGCTTTATTTTATACGCACAGATCATTAGTCCTTTACATGCTGATTTAGAGCCGCACTATGAGATATTAATTAGAATGCTGGGTGAAAATGATGAAATTATTTCGCCTGGAGCATTTCTTCCGACTGTTGGTTGTCGGTTTTCTATTGATGATTTTGGTAGTGGTTTGTCTTCATTTGACTATCTTAAAAAACTCCCTGTAGATTATTTGAAAATTGATGGCATTTTTGTCAAAGATATTATTGATGACCCTGTCGATTTAGCGCTGGTTAAATCAATTAATGAGATCGGTCATATTATGGGCAAGCAGACTATTGCTGAGTTTGTTGAAAACCAAGCAATACTGAATGAATTAAATAATATTGGTGTTGATTTTGTGCAAGGCTACCATGTTGGTAGGCCGCACCCCTTGTCTGAACTGAGAATAGTATGAGTCATAGCGACGATTATCAAATTCGCCATAGTGCGCGTGCCAAACGGGCAAGAATTATTGTTTCTGCCGATAAAGTTGAAGTGGTTGTACCTTTGCGTATGTCTGTTAAGCAGGTACAGCAGTTTGTTCAAGAAAAACAGGAGTGGGTGACCTCTGCGCGTAGTAAGGTAAGGGCGCATGTGGCAAATATTGCCAGTTTTGCGCCTGATAGTTACCAGCAGGGGGCAATGGTTCCCTTTCAGGGAGAAAAGTATCCTTTGCAAATTAAATCAACTGATAATCAACAGATAACAATAGAGTTTAATTTAGAGTTTGTTGTTAATGTACCTGGTAGCTTAGGTAAGAAACTAACAGTTATAGAGCTTAGCGAGCAGATACGATTAGCATTAATGGCTTGGATGAGGCAAATGGCAGACCAACAAGTGTGTAAATACACGCAGAAATATCAAGCTTTATATCAATTACAAGCTCGCTCAGTTAGTGTGAAAACACAAAAAAGCCGTTGGGGTAGTTGTGGCATACATAACGATATTTATTTGAATTGGTTGTTAATTTTGGCCCCTAAAGCCGTTTTTGAATATGTAGTGATACATGAAATATGTCATCTACAACACCGTAATCACTCAGCCGTATTTTGGGGGTTGGTTGCTAAGCATTGTCCTGAGTATCACAAACAACGTCACTGGTTAAAGCAGAATGGTGCTAGTTTGATGTTGGGTCTATGAAAAAATTAAGATTTATTTTGCTGTTTATCGTGATGTTGAGTGTAGTACAAAATTTTACTCAGCGCAATATGCAGACTGGGGCGGTGCCTGAATTGCCAATGCAGACTATCAATGGTGATTTAACGGCAGAGCTAATGTTGCATAAGCCTGCTATTATTTATTTCTGGGGTAGTTGGTGCGGAATTTGTACTGCCATATCGGATACTATGAATAATATTTTTCAAGATTACTCTGGTATTAGTATTGCTTTGCGCTCTGGGAATGCCGATACCGTACAACAATACCTACAAGAAAAACAGCTTAATTGGCAAGTGTTAAATGATAATGATGGACAGTTAGCCGAAGCATTTGGGGTGACGGCGGTGCCTGCTGTTTTTATTATTGGTCATGATGGTCAAATCAGTACAATTACCCTTGGTTTCGTAACAGAAACAGGCTTAAGAGTGCGCTTATGGTGGGCTTCTTTAGATTTTTAGGCGTGACTATTTTGGAGTAAGCTTTAAATCAGCTACAATACGAGGATTTTTTGAATTATAAAAGAAACGATATGAGTAAACTAAAATGTGCTGTGATAGGAACTGGGTATCTGGGTAAATTCCATGCGGAAAAATATGCATCGTTGCCTGATTGTGAATTAGTCGCTGTAGTTGATATTAATGAGCAGGCGGCTAAAGAAGTTGCGGAAAAGCACGGTGCAGAAGCATTGACTGACTATCAGTCCATATTAGGTAAGGTAGATGCGGTGAGTATTGTGGTGCCGACTACTTTGCATCATCAGGTTTCCAAAGATTTTTTAAATGCAGGCACACATGTTTTAGTGGAAAAACCGATTACAGTGACGGTAGCCGAAGCGGATGAACTGATTGTCATTGCTAAAGAAAAGAACTTGATTTTACAAGTGGGCCATTTGGAGCGTTTTAACCCTGCGGTATTGGGGTTAGGTGAATTAGAAGATAAGCCTTTATTTATTGAATCTCATCGTTTATCACCTTTTAATCCGCGTGCCAATGATGTCAGTGTGGTTTTAGATTTAATGATCCACGATATTGACATTATTCTCGCTATTGTTGACTCTGAAGTTGTGCGTATGGAAGCCAGCGGCACGGCAGTGTTAACCAAAGGCACTGATATTGCCAATGCGCGTTTGACTTTTGCGAATGGTTGCGTTGCCAATGTAACAGCAAGTCGTATTAGTATGAAAATGGAACGTAAAATGCGTATGTTCCGTCCTAATGCTTATATTTCGATTGATTTTCAAAATAGAGTGCTTACTAAACATTATGCCGGTAGCAAAGAAATGTTCCCAGGGGTGCCTGAAATAGAAACAGATAAATCTGTTTTTGAAAGCGGTGATGCCTTATTGGAAGAGATTAAGCATTTTGTGGAATGTATTCATACTGGTAATACCCCTGATGTTTCTGGTGAAGCAGGTCGCCGCGCTTTGGCTACTGCAATTCAGATTACTGACTTGTTGCAATAGATAGAATCATGTTGCTTAGCTCTAATCGTATTAAAGCCAGGCTGATACAAATAATTTAAGAAAAAAAGGTAATAGATATTATGATCCCAATGGTCAACCTGAAAGCTCAATATGCTGAAATAAAAGAAGAAGTTGAACAAGGTTTAGCACAAACCATAGAAAATTGTTCTTTTATTTTAGGCCCCAATGTACAAGCTTTTGAAAAAGAGGCTGCTGAATACTTAGGCGTGAAGCATGCAATTGGCGTGGCATCAGGAACGGATGCCTTGCACTTGGCTTTAGTTGCTGAAGGTATTGGTGCGGGAGATGAGGTTATTACTACCGCATTTACTTTTATTGCTACCGCAGAAGCTATTTGCTACGTGGGTGCGCAACCAGTATTTGTTGATGTTGATCCTAAAACGTTTAATCTGACTGCAGAAAGTATTGAAGCGGCGATCACTGATAAAACAACCGCAGTGATGCCAGTACATTTATTTGGTCAGCCTGTTGATATGGCAGCTATTAAAGCTGTTTGTGATAAACATGGTCTGAAAATTATTGAAGATTGTGCGCAGTCATTTGGTGCGTCAATTGATGGTAAGAAAACGGGTAGTATTGGTAATGCTGCTGGCTACAGTTTTTTTCCAAGTAAAAATCTAGGTGCATTTGGTGATGGCGGTTTAATCGGCACTAATTCAGATGCAACGGCTGCAAAGATAAAGCAACTGCGTAATCATGGTTCTAATGTGCGTTATTATCATGATGTAGTCGGGTATAACAGTCGTCTTGATGATATGCAGGCAGTGGTTTTGCGGGCTAAATTAAAGCGTATTGATCGTTATAATGATAGCCGCCGACATGCAGCGCATTTGTATTCAGAGTTGATGGCTGATTTACCTGTAGAAACGCCATATGAAGATGGAATTGGTGTGCATGTGTATCATCAATATACTTTATTATCAGATAGACGTGATGAGATTCTTGAGGCTTTGCAAGCTAAACAAATTGCTTGTTCTGTATTTTATCCAGTGCCACTACATCAGCAAAATGTCTTTAAAAAAGATTGCGCAGGTTTAGGTTTGCCTAATACAGAAGCGATTGCTGCCCGTTGTGTGTCGTTGCCGATTTGTTCTGAATTGAGTGATGATTCAGTGCGCGAAGTTGTTGCAGTGATTCGTGGCGTATTGGAGTCTTAATAGGCTTTATGATTGATATGGGGCGCAGGTCTTTAGCCTGCCTTTATATTAATGCAGGTAGTTCATTTTCTGAATAATTTTTTACATGAAGCAATCCATTATATACGCCTTAGACTTTGATGGTGTCATCTGTGACAGTGCCGTAGAAACTGCGATGACAGGTTGGAAGGCAGCGATGCAAATTTGGCCTGATATGGCAGGCACTGAGCCATCTGCAGTGCAGGTAGATCAGTTTCGTGCCTTACGTCCCGTATTAGAAACAGGTTACGAAGCGATTTTATTAATGCGTTTATTGCAGCAAGGGACAACTCTTGAGGCTATTAAGGCAAATGATCAGGCTATGGTGCAGGTGTTATTGGGTGAGTTGGAACAAGACGTTGCCTTTTTAAAGCAACTGTTTGGTACCACACGAGATAAGTGGATTGCGCAAGCGCGGGATGAATGGGTTGCAATGAACCCTTTATTTGATGGTATTGCAGAAAAACTACATCAGCTTAATGGGCAGGATTGGTATATTGTCACTACCAAGCAGGAGCGCTTTGTCGAGCAAATATTGCAGGCAAATAATGTTGCTTTACCCAATGATATTTTTGGTTTGGATAGAAAAATGAGCAAGGAAGTGGTATTGCAAGCATTGCTAGAAAAATATCCGACAAGAGCGCTGTGCTTTATAGAGGATAGATTACCTACATTATTGAATGTTATGCAAAATGAACACTTAAACAGTGTTGCTGTGCAGTTGGTGGATTGGGGCTACAACACGGAGCAAGATAAACAAGTTGCTAGAGAGAAACAGATTCAATTGATTTCTTTGCATGAGTTTTTAGTAGTGTAAGTAAAATTTTTAAGGTTATACAAGGCTTTTTGTGGGCATGATTTGTGGCATAATGCATTCTTTGAGTATCGACAGAGGTGAGTCATGACTGAAGCATACACAGAAGCAGAGATTGAGAGTCGTTTAGCAACAGAGCTACCCCATTGGACTTATGAAAAAGGTTGGATCCGCCGCAAGATTCATACGAGTGGTTGGAAAGCAACTTTAATGGTAGTTAATACTGTTGGCCATTTGGCAGAAAAGGCTTGGCATCACCCTGATTTAACGGTGTCTTATGCTTTTGTTATCGTTAAATTAGTAACGCATTCAGCGAAAGGAATCACTGAAAAAGATTTTGCGTTAGCGAAAAAAATTGAAGAAGTGGTTATGTGGGATGCGGCAGAGACATCTGCGGGTGTTTTTGAAGGCACGCCTAATGATCCACGTTTTAAATATATTAAACAAGATACATAGAGGAACAGTGAGTGAATGAAATAACTGAAGTGCCCAGTCCTTTTTGTGGTATTGGTGCCGATGACTTAACCATGCAAGTAGAGGGTTTGTCTGTAAAAGTCAGTGAGAATGGCTGTGCTGTTAATACGCCAGCTTTTGAACAGGAAATTACCGACACCAGTGCACGGGTAGCTGGGCAGGAAGTTAGTTTAGAGGTTGCTGTTGCAAAAGCGGCTGAGCTATTGAAAGTGAGTAATCAGCCAGTCATCGGTGGTTGTGCAACAGATGTCAATGGCATGCGTGGTGTGATGGCACTGGCTGATCGCAGTGGAGCCGTGGTTGATAATATCAACTTCACGGCTGCACGTCGTAATTTCTTGGCACTGCAAGATACAGGTTGGATGACGACGACTTTGGCGGAAATCAAAAACCGTTGTGACTATTTTTTAGTGGTTGGTGTTGACTTGGAAGGTTTTGCGCCCCGCTTTTTTGAGCGTTATCTATGGAATAAAGAGTCCATGTTTTTGGATGATACTAGTCAGCGTCACATCGTGTATTTAGGTAAAGCTCCCTCGGGTAATGCTGCAACTTCACCAAAAGGTGTGCAGGCAAAAGTACTGGAATGTGCTGATGCAGATTTACCTGAAGTAACGGCAGTATTAAGAGCGTTAGTCAAAGGTCGAAAAATAGTTGTTGATACGGTTGCAGGGATTGCTACGGATGAATTAAGAACTATTGCTGAACAGCTGAAAGCGGCAAAATACAGTGTGGTAACTTGGGCTGCAGGTGCTCTAAATTTTGATCATGCCGAGTTGACTGTACAGATGCTAACAGGCATGGTTAAAGATATCAACATGATGGACACGCGTAGCTCAGGCTTTCCTTTAGGTGGCAAAGAAGGCGATCAAACAGCTAATCAAGTATGTGGATGGACATCTGCGTATCCAGCACGCACGCGTTTTTCGAGTGGATTTCCAGAATATGACCCCTTTTTATATGATAGTAACGTTATGCTGGAAAATGGTGAAGCGGATGCCTTGGTTTGGGTACATGCCTTTAATAGTGCTTCTGTTCCGCCTGCAACAGATTTGCCGACGATTGTTGTGGCTCGTTCTGGTATGACCTTTACTAAAGAGCCTGATGTTTTTATTCCCGTGGGTACTCCAGGTATTGACCATGTGGGGCATGCGTATCGTCTTGATAATGTAGTTGCAATACGCCTTAAAAAATTACGTGATTCAGGCCTGCCAAGTACGGCAGATGTCTTGAACGCAATTGAACAAGCTTTGTAGGATAAGTAGTCATGTTGATAAAATTAACAGGTGGTACAGTGTATGATCCTGCAAGTGGGATTGATGGGCAGGTAAAAACACTCTATGTGCAAGATGGCAAGTTTATTAAACAACCTGCTGCTGATGTACAAGTGGATAAAGAATACGACTTAAAAGGTAAAGTGCTGATGGCGGGTGCTATTGATATGCATACGCATATTGGTGGAGGTAAAGGTAATATTGCGCGGATGCTGATTCCTGAAGATCATCGCAAAGACCCTGTGCATCGTTCCGATATTACCCGTTCAGGCTGTGGGCATGCGATGCCTAGTACTTTTACCACAGGTTATCGTTATGCGGAAATGGGTTATACTGCGGGCTTTGAGCCAGCAATATTGCCAGTTAATGCGCGGCAAGCACATATGGAAATGGCTGATATTCCTATTCTGGATAAAGGTGGTTATGTCATGCTTGGCAGTGATGATTATTTACTGCGTATGCTGACTGCCAAAAAAGATCAAAAAGCGATCAATGATTATGTAGCATGGACAATGAATGCTGCAAAAGCCATAGGTGTTAAAGTTGTTAATCCAGGGGGTATTAATGCCTTCAAATTTAATCAACGTAAATTAGAGTTGGATGAGCAGAATGCTCATTATGGCGTTAGTCCGCGTGAGATTTTGCAGGTATTGGCGACTGCAGTAAAAGAAATAGGCGTTAAACACCCTCTACATGTGCATGGTTGCAACCTAGGGGTGCCAGGGAATGTCGGTACTACTTTGGATACTATCCAAGGTATCGGCGGTTTACCAATGCATTTAACGCATATTCAATTCCATAGTTATGGTACTGAAGGAGATTTTAAGTTCTCCTCAGGTGGTGCGCAGATTGCAGAGGCCATTAATAACAACAAAAATATTACCGCAGATGTCGGGCAGATTTTATTTGGGCAAACCATTACCGCATCAGGTGATAATATGCACCAACATGCGAATCATGGCTTTGCTAACCCTGATAAATGGGTGAGCATGGATATAGAGTGTGATGCGGGTTGTGGTGTGGTGCCGTTTAAGTATCGTGACCAAAATTTTGTTAATGCCTTGCAATGGGCAATTGGTTTGGAGATTTTTCTATTAGTTGATGATCCATGGCGTGTTTTTTTAACCACAGACCATCCAAATGGTGCGCCATTTACGACTTATCCGCATTTGATTCGTTTATTGATGGATAAGAGTTTCCGTAATGATATGTTGGCGACTATTCATCCTGAAGCACAGAAAATGACGACTTTAGGCTCCATTGATCGCGAGTATAGCTTGCAAGAGATTGCCATTTTAACACGGGCAGGAGCTGCTAAATTAGTTGGCTTAGATGACCGTGGGAGTTTAGGTGAAGGTGCGTGGGCAGATATTACGGTATACACCGAAAATACTGATCGCGAGAAAATGTTTGAGAAGCCTGATTATGTTTTCAAAGACGGTGAGTTAGTGGTTGTTGATGGTAAAGTGGTGCATACAAAATGGGGAACAACACATATTGTTCGTCCTGAGTGGGATAATTCCGTCGAGCAGGATTTGCAAAAGTATTTTGAGCGCTTTATGACCATGAAAGTAGGTAATTTTAAAATCAGCGATGATGAAATGACTGAAGATGGACGGGGTAGTTTGACGACGCATAGTTTAAATGCGGTAGTCTGATGAGTATTTTAGCTTTTGACACGCATGATTTTGTTAGACGTTTGCATAATGCGAAAATGGCAACCAAGCAGGACCTTCGTGAAACTGAATTAAAGTTAGAGCTTAGAATTGCTGAAACAAAGTCTGAATTAATACGCTGGATTGTGGGATCTGGTTTTTTACAAACTGCATTGATAGCTGCATTATTACTTAAAATGAGTTCTGGATTATGATTATTAATGGTGTCAGCATTGATGAAACCTTCGCAGAAGCGTTTCCAA
>CAZXJK010000113.1:0-8580 GCA_964640895.1 uncultured Methylomonas sp. | reverse complement strand
CAAACAAAAATCCTACCCAATATCGGACGATTATTTATTTCCAGCTCCCTAATCTCATTGTTTCTATCACTTTTTCTAAACTTACAAGGCAAACAATATGAAACTCAGCAATGTATTATGTATTGCTTCAGTGCTGTGTTGCTCAACGAGTAATGCAGCAACAGACGCTACTTTTTCAGAAGGTACCCTGCATATTCCCTATGCAGTTTTTAATAACGCGGCATTTGATGTAGAAATGACGTTCCAGCCGCCGAATAAACTGAAGGTAAAGAAGGTGACTCCGCTAGAGACGGCGGCACCAGAAAACGGCTCAGCGGTGCAAATTTCAGATGAAATAAAATTTACTTTGACTGAGATTGCCTCAGACGGACAAATGTATAGAGCGGATATTGCGTTTGCTGAGGGTGACTTTATAACAACAGGGGTTAGCCTGATCAATACAGAGGCTGCATTTGGCGACTCATTAAATATAGCGTACTACAATCTCGCTAACCCTAAGACGGGTAATGACCAGCTATTGGTCTTCGACGCCGAAAAAAACCAGCATGTTGTGGTAAAGACTGATGTGATTTTAGGGCGCAAAAACTTTGTTTTTGGTGGTCGTTTAGAGGGTGATAAAATTGTTTATCAATCTCGGGAATACGGAATTTTCCTTGACCCTAGCAAGGAAAATGAGCCGCGCACAGCACCTGATGGTCGTGGCGGAAGCTTTGAATATAATTTTTATTTTGATAATGCTTTCAAGCGTTACGAAGTCAATAACCCATCTTCCGAAGCCTTGATATTTGATGCAGATATGTTATCAGAAACTCTTAAAGCACAAGGCTTAAAGGTTATGGAGGGAGAGTTTTCCTTATTTAATACCATTACCGACTCGGATAACAGTTATGTTGAAATCAAAGCGTTTGAAAAACTGCCTGATGTTCTGCGTGGTGAGTCTGGTAGCACCTTATTACATGCGCCCATTTTAATTCGCCTTGCAGATGGTAAGCATACCAATGCGCACTTTATAACCACTCTAAAAGATACTCAGGGCAAAGTCACTCATGTTCTGAATTTCTATGATGCAGTGCATAAAAAAGATGCTTACCCAGAAGGTGAGGAAAATCGCCAGCGCTTACAACTCTGTATTGCTGATTTAAGCAGTTGTCAGGATGTCGATAATGTGGGTAGTGATGCGGATGGGCGTTTTTATTATCAAACAGAAACCGCTCAGTATATTTACCTGACTAAAGATGGCAGTAGTGACTTTTATGCGTTAAGCAAGGCTGCGCAGACTTTGGCCAAAGTGTCTGGCGTACAATACCCTACTGTATTTAACCATAAATTACATGTCGTCGCTTCGGACTTGGGGCATGGCGGTGAAGTGGAAACTCTCAGTAATTTTAGTAGCCTATCGGGCATGAAAGTGAGTCTTTCTGATGGAGAGAATGCTTTTCTCGCCATTAACTACGATCTGGATAACAATGACCCAGTCGGAAGTTACCAATTTCTGGGGGATATTCATATTTATAAACATAGCCAGATTATTAAATTCAAGGGTCTCACTGGCACAAAAATGTTTGACAATGGCGATGGCATTGATCATGGCGATGAATCTGATGCCGAAAAAGCCGAGGGACATATTAATTTGATTGCTGTTGCAAATAATCGCTTACTCATAGAAATTGGTAATTATGATGGAGAAAGTGCGCATGGAGACTGCAAACCTAATGACTTTGGCTACTACTGTTCATCGCTAGTGTATGGCTATCTGAACTCCTCGACTCAAAATGCAACTGCTCTGGACAGCGTACTTTATGATATGCCTAACTTAAAGTTCTTCACTGCACGGCGCATTGCACCCTTTGCAGTGAATGATAAGCTGTATATTAGCTTGCTTGCTAAAGAAGCTAGCCGCGGCGGTTCACATCAATATACTTTGCATGAACACCAGTTAAGTGACTTAAGCCAAACACTCGAATCAACAGGCCGCGTTTTTATCACTCGTTCAGCCAAAAGAAGCAATGGTATTAATGAGGGTGAGGTCATCGTCTGGGATGGCGCAACCAGTCAGTTGCTTAACATCACTCGCAATATAGTCCTAGGCAATGTCAATGCCTCAACGTCGAGTGCTATTGCATCTACTTTTGGGCGCACTACCGGTATTCCACTCGCAGGGATAGGTAATTTATTTGCTCTGCGTGCTGATCCAGGCGGACATCAATGGTATTTGATTGCGGGCGAGGCAGATAAAGAAGAAGGGCTGGAAACTGTTGACCATGTGCCTTTTTCAAATTGGTTATATGAATAGATATTCTCTTTAAATTCACAATAATCGTAAGCAGGCGTATGCATCAGGGTTTTCATTCTGGTGTATGCGTTGCAGATAATCACGATAGTGGGTATCAAGTGGAGCATGCTCTTTATGATGGCTGAGCAATACCACAAACAAAGCATAGACTTTATGATTTATTTTTTATGTATTCTATTCATTTCCCTGCCTGCATGGGCAGAAGAAAAGGATAGCATTATGGTGCTGGAGCCCATACAAGTTCAAGGCTATGAAATGAACCGTCAAAAACAACATCTGGACGATGATTTTTCGCGTAGCTTTAGTACGGATCGGGTGTTTTCTGAACAACTGCAAGAAGAATCTATCGGCGATATTAAGGAGGCGATTAAAGACTTGCCCAATGTACAGGTTACCGAACAAGGTGCCTTTATTAAAAGGGTGAAAATTCGCGGTTTATCGGGTAATCGCATTGAGTCGGTTATTGATGGTGTTCGCGTTTCCAATCAAGGTCTTAACCATGCGGGAGGAGGCGAAATAAACTTATTGGATATTGCTTCAGTAGATTCTATTGAGGTCATCAAAGGTAGCCCATCGGTGATATACGCCCCGGGAGCAACAGGAGGCGTTATCAATGTCAATTTAAAACCATTGCCGACAGAAGATTCAGTCCAATCCGGCTATACCTTTACTTACGACGATGGCTATGAAAAAATCAAACACAGCACCTTTCTGACAGGAGCATGGCAAGGACTTGGAGCCAGTGTACTTTACAGCAATACCGATGCCAAAGATTATAAGGTTAAAGATCAGGAGAAGCTGGATGAGATTATCTTGCGCACTAATGTCATAGATGAGCGCCTGGGTACGGAGTATGAGATTCAAAACCTAGGCTATAACGATGAATCTTGGCAAGCACGTACAGAGTACCGCTTCAATGATCAGCATCGCTTATTTTACAACTATGGAAATTATCAGGGGAATAATATCGCCTTTACCCATGGTGCAGCAACATCACAGGTGTTTTATTATGACTTTTTTAATCGTTTTTCCCATGTGCTTGGCTATGAATTGAATAATATCAGCGTGATAGACCAAATATTAATCACTTATTCCAATCAGAAAATTGCCCGAGGAACTTTTCAAGGACTGGGCATTAATGAAACCGTTTTAAAGAGCGACAGTTTTCAGATGAAAGCAATAGCGCAAGTGGGATACGGCGGGGATTTGACCATGGGATTCGAGTATACCAGGGATCAGGCAGATACGAATACGTTGGCGGAGCAAGACTATTATGCAAGTTATATTAACCTTGACTATGTTTGGGGAGATTGGGGTTTTAGTGCGGGTTTACGCAGTAATTACTGGGTTGCCAGTCAAGGTGTCATAGATAATCGCAATAGCGCAATTATTGGCGATTTAGTCGGTATTTCAGGCCAGGCAGAGGAAGTAAAAGATCATGGATTAACCTATGCGGTTGGCTTGATTTACAGTCTAACGGCCAGTAATAACCTCTCCATGAACTATAGTCGAACTTATCGTGCCCCGTCTTTATATGAGCGCTTTGCATTTGATAACTTTGTCGGTGGCGGCATTGATCTACAAGCTGAAAAGGGGCACAACCTAGAGTTATCATGGAAATATCTTGATGACCCTTGGCACGCTCGAATCGCTTTTTTTTATAGTCATTTCGATGATTATCTGGGCACCGTACCACGACGCAAGTTAACCAATCCAGGAGGACTGCTACTGTGTGTTAATCGTGGTGATTGCAACCCTGTCACAGGGGATTACGATGACCGGGAAGCCGATTTTTTTTCATCCCGAATAAATTTTGAAAACTTGGGTACCGTCATCAATAAAGGCTTTGAAATCAGCTCAGGTATCATTGTTGAAGATAATTATGAGGCAGGGCTTAATATCGGCCTAAATGACATTGAAGCGCAGAATGTGTTTGCACAAATTGATAGTAACCCGCTTGAATTTAATGCCTATTTTAAAAAAATATTCCCCTTTATTCCCCTGAAACCCTGGGTTAAATTGAATGCACGCTATGTGACTAACTGGCCTAAAGTAAATCAAGTCGATGGATTTA
The DNA here is from genome assembly GCA_964640895.1 of uncultured Methylomonas sp. Lineage (GTDB taxonomy): Bacteria > Pseudomonadota > Gammaproteobacteria > Methylococcales > Methylomonadaceae > Methyloprofundus. The sequence continues at coordinate 4,213 of CAZXJK010000113.1, read as the reverse complement.
ATGATTTTTTTACGCTCGATGCTTTTATGGGAGTACGTTATGTCTACGCTGATCAGGTGAATTTTGCGCTTAATCTTGGTGTTAGAAACCTGACTGACGCAGTGTATCACGAAGCTTATAACGCACTGGATGGGGTAAAAAGAACCGTCTTTGGTAATTTCTCAATACAAATAAAATTATAATGAATTTTTCAATCATAGAAAGCTTGATGTATCAGGCATCCCACTGGTTTTTAATCCCTGTTTTAACAGGTATCGTACTGATGTTTTTGTATGCCTGGTTTATACTCGGTATGTTTAGCTGTCAACTGGTCCAGCGCTGGCGACATCGAAGTCATTATCAACAAGTGAAGCAAGCGACAAAGGCAGAGATTCAGGCAGTGCAAGGCTATGCTTTATTTAATCTGATTACCCATAAACCCCACGCCAGCATAGACGAGTTGGATGTCTTTGCCTTAAAAGAACTGGATACCATGCGTAACGTAACCCGAGTGGCACCGATGCTGGGTTTGATCGCCACTATGATTCCCATGGGGCCAGCATTACAGTCACTAGCAGATGGCAATGTGCAAGGGATTAGTGAAAACCTGATTGTCGCCTTTTCGGCCATTATTTTCAGCTTATTAGCAGCGGCTGTGACCTTCTGGATCGCTAGCGTAAAAAAACGCTGGATGGCACAGGAATTTATTGATGCAGAACCTTTTCGGGAGGCTATACAATGAAATTATTAGAAGATGATGAGAGCACTAATCCCATGTTATCTGTGGTTAATCTGCTGGATGTTTTTTTGATTATTATTGCGGCATTGATGATAGCCATCGCTCAAAACCCGATGAATCCTTTTAATGCAGAAGATGTCACGATTATCAAGAATGCGGGGAAAAAAGATATGGAAATCATTATCAAAAAAGGCGTGGAAGTCAAAAAATATCAATCTGTAGGTGAAATAGGGGCAGGGCAGGGCACTAAAGCAGGGGTGGCTTACAAAATGGCTGATGGCTCAATAATTTATATTCCGGAATAAACTGAATGATAACCCCCAAAAATTTTAATAAACTCTACTTGCTCGCCTTTTTTGCCCTTATCCTGCCCTTTATTTCAGGCAAACTGTACGCAGAAGAGCCTGCCGAAAAGATCAGCAAAATACTCATTATTAGTGGCTGGCATGGTGCGCAAGCAAAGACCCGATTATTAAATCAGTTAGGTGCCGCTAAAGCCTTGCATTTTGAGCATAAATCTACGCGTAAGCTAGAGGATAACAAGCTGGATTTATTTAACCAGTACGACTTAGTGATTTTTAATTCGATTAATGCAAAGGATGCGCAAGAAAATTTTTCTGGTTTTATCCCCAGCATTGAACAGTCCACTAGCCGTTTTTTAGCCATTAACTGGCCTGAAGGCACTCGTTTACGTAAAGGCATAGATCTAACCCAGGCAAAAACGCTACATGCCTACTTTAAGAATGGTGGCCAGCGTAATCTGGATAATATGCTGGACTACTTGAATCAGCAATGGTTTCACTCTTCTGGACAGAGTGTAACAGCCCCTCTAGTCTATGCTCGGCAGGGATTGTATCACCCTGACTATGCGCAAAAATTATTTATCAGCCTAGATGCTTATATGGACTGGCAGGCTACCCGCCAACAACAAGTCATGGCAAATCGTCCCTTGATCGGTATCGCGATGCACCGTAGTTCTTTTGAAGAAGGAGCAACACAGATAGTCGATAATTTGATTCACAAGCTAGAAGCTGCGGGTGCATTGCCTGTGCCTTTTTATTATCAGGGTCAGGAACAACAAAACTATGATCATTTATTAACCCTAAATGATCAACTAATGGTACATAATATTATTAACCTGCGTAGCTTACATTTAGCTCAAAAACGAAAAACCGAGTTTACCCGTTTAGGTGTGCCTGTTATTCAGGCATTAACCTATTACAGTGGTGATCAAGCTCAATGGGAGGCAGACAAACAGGGGATTTCAGCCTCTATGACACCCTTTGTTTTAGTCCTGCCTGAAGCTGCCGGGGTCATTGACCCGATTATTATTGCAGCATCAGAGCCTAAAACCAGAGATAACAAGGTCATTGAATATCAAATGAACGCACTGGTTGCGCGTAGTGTCAAACTGGCACAGTTACACTTAAAAAAAAATGCGGATAAGAAAATCACTTTAATGGTCTGGAATTATCCATCAGGGGAAAAAAATGTCGGTGCCTCTTTTTTGAATGTACCACGCAGTATCACTGAAATTACCCGTGGCTTAAAAGCTGAAGGCTACGCAATTGACAGCCATCCAGAAGACTTTTACATAGCTAAGGTTGCGCGCATCCTGCGCCCTTTTTATCGGGATTACGAGCTGGATGAACTACTAAAAGATGACCTTGCCGAATTGATCCCGCTATCCTTTTATAAAGACTGGTATAAAACCCTGCCCAAGGAGGTTCGCAGTACCATTGAAACACGCTGGGGACAGCCGGAAGATAATTTCATGGTGGTACAGCGCGATGGTCAGCACTGGTTTGTGATGCCACGCATAAAAACGGGCAATATGATTATTATGCGCCAGCCCCCCCGTAGTGATAAAGCCGATAATGAAAAAGCGACCTATCATAGTAAAATAACCCCGATTAACCATTATTATCTCGCCGCTTACCAGTACGCACGCAATCACTTTGCTAGTGATGCCTTTATTCATTTGGGAACCCATGGCTCGCATGAATACCTACCTGGTAAAGAACGCGGATTGTCTATTTATGATGCGGGTGATTTAAGTGTCGGCAATACCCCAGTGATCTATCCCTTTATCGTTGATGATGTTGGCGAGGCCATGCAAACCAAACGCAGGGGGCGTGCCGTGGTGATTAGTCATATGACACCGCCACTAGCCGCTGCCGGATTACATAACGACAGTGCCAACATGCATGAATTGATGCACCAGTATAAATCCATGGATCAGGGAGGCGTTAAGCAACGCACTGCTAACGAAATTACGAAAATTTGCTTTGCGCAGAGTTACTGCAAGGATATCGGCTGGACTCGACAGACAATTGAAGCAGATTTTGCGGGCTTTATGGCGGAGTTGCACGATTATCTGGTCGATCTGGCCTCACAAAACCAACCTTTAGGACTGCATACTTTTGGCCGACTGGCTGATAATACACATTTGCTCAGCACGCTGATACAAATGCTGGGCACCGATTTTCGTAGCCGTGCGGCAAAATTTGAGGCTGAGCATTATGGCATGGACGAGCATCATGAGGCGGATGAATTTTCCAAAGAGCATCTGGCCGTCAGCCAAGGTGGTGAATTATCCAGTTTAACTGGGTTTAAAACACTGGAAGATTATGTGTTACATAAAAAAGATCCTCAAGGTATTAAAGACAAAGCATTACGGGAAGATTTACTGCGCGCAGATAAATATTACCAGAATATGCAAGGTATTTTAGAAATGCCCCATTTAATTGCCGCGCTGTCAGGGCGATATATTCCCGTCGCCAATGGCGGCGACCCAGTGCGTAGTCCTGATTCTTTACCAACCGGCAATAATTTATACGGTTTTGATCCGAGTAAAGTACCCACTCAGGCTGCTTGGCATACCGGCAAGGAAGCGGTTGATGATTTAATTGCTGACTATTATCAAAAACATGGTCATTACCCTGACAAAATGGCTTTTTCACTCTGGTCGATAGAAACCATGCGTCATTATGGTGTACTGGAATCACAGGTATTGTATGCCATGGGAGTGCGTCCTGTCTGGGATAAAGATGGGCGTATCATTGATACCGCAATCATTCCTTTTAGTGAACTAAAACGTCCTAGAGTTGATGTTGTTTTATCGGCTACAGGACTGTATCGGGACGCTTTTCCCAATGTTATGCAGTGGCTAGCAAAAGCAATTAATAAAGTCGCCGCTTTAAAAGAAAAAAACAACCCTATCTATCAGCATAGTCAGGCATTAAAGGCTGAATTACTTGAATCTGGTATTGCAGAGAAAGAAGCTGAGTATTTATCAACCATCCGTATTTTTTCTAATGAATCAGGGAATTACGGTACTGGCTTGGGCGGTGCGGTGATGAAATCCGACACTTGGGAACGTGATGGTAAATTAGCTGATCTCTACCTGGATCGTATGGGGTATTTTTATGGTGCTGATGATAGTCGCTGGGGACAAAAAGTTCCCAATGTAGACCTGTTTGCCAAAACCTTATC